>JAITLW010000417.1 GCA_031277715.1 Sphingobacterium sp.
GATCAGGCGCTCTTTTTTTTTTTTTTTTTTTCGTTTCCCTTATGATTCCCCCTAAACCGTATCATTTTATAATCCTCATAAGTATGCCGCTCCTTTTCGATGTATATAGTATGTCAAGAGCATGTACGATACATCAAACTATTCATCGAATGCTTCACAAACATAAACGGGTACCCGAAAAAGAACACCAGAAGGTCTTACAAAACGAAAAATAAACTCTCAAAAACAAGATTTTTAAATTACGATATATTAGCTTTTGGAAAGCTATTCAGGGCCTTAACTCTTCCTTTATTCTGCTAGCACAACAGACACGGCGCTATTGGCTATAAAGACATAAACCGCAGCATATTACGCCAGCTTCTATATTCTATTTGTATTACTAAATAAAAGAGCGGCGGCTTTTACACCGCCACTCGCTCTCCCCGATTATAAGAGCAAAAAATCTTATCAAAATGTAAATGAACAATATACCGACGTAATAAACTCTCCATCTAACGAATAACTGTACTCACATCTGAAAACTATTACCTAACATTCTAAATTAATGAGCGGCGGCTTTTACACCGCCACTCGCTCTCCCCGATTATAAGAGCAAAAAATCTTGTCAAAATGTAAATGGATAAGTCAGGTTGTTTATTGCAGGACCAACAAATAACGCATCCTTTGCAATGCCTTTTCCTTCCAGTATAAAAGCGGGCGCTCCAGACAAATCTCCTCCACCTTTTGTAAACATCCGGACTTTATACTGCCCTCCATCATTAGTCCCAACCATGATGTAATTGTATGAATACTCAGCCTCAGGTCCAGATCCGGAAAACTTACGATACCTTATAAAGGTGATCTCTTCGTTAGCTGGCACCGTAAACTGCAGTTTTTCTGTGTTATTAGAGAGATTTCTCGACCACACTTCTTTACCTAACGAAAAATACATGACTTCCTCTTCTTGGTAGATTAGTGCAAAATTGTCGCCCTTGTATAGCTTTTCCGTAGACTCAACTGCTTTATTATAAATTTTGAACTTGCTAACGGACGGAATAATGTGAGCGATAGATTTTTTTGACAAATCATCTTTATCCTGAAATATTGCATAGCCACTCAAGTAACCCGTAGTCTGTATTCCCATATATAACATTCTTTTATTATTATTGGTCGAAGGCAACGTTACGTCTGTGTCATCTGAAACAGGAATTAAATTCATATTCCGAACATCAGCAGAGAAAAAAGAACTACTTGTCTCATCAAAAAAGAATGCGCTATTCGTATACATAAGGTGAAAAGGAGAAAGAAAATAAGGCGTATCCTGTGTGTCTTTAAGTTTCCTCCCTCCAAAAGTACCTGTGCTAGGCCCTTGCCCTATCATACTATGTAACTGTCCGTCGTTTATCAAATAATAATTTGTAAAATTATTCCCTATCATCTGCATGCTACGCTTAATCGGTTCCCCGTGGAAAAGAGTTTTAAAATCTTTAATCAGCTCTAAGCTACTCAATGTCATTACGCCTACATCTTCATTTGTCACCAAACAGATAGACCTTGTGGGTGAGTATTCACCTTTACCATTTGGCGCTTTGAAATCGTTAAAAAAACGCATCATAACAGGCCTTCCTTTAAGCTTCTCCCCATTTACAAAACTATATACGTTTTCGACTCTCTTATCAGCAATAATACTATTCGGGGTTGTAAAGAAATCCATATCCGTCCTATCATCTTCTTCTTTGATGACATACCAACCTCGAGTATACGCCGTAGCAACATCTATCGTACTTTTGAAATATTCGGAGTATCCCGTCTTCTTATTCTTGACCTGCAATGATAAGTACCAGTTTTTAGCGGTCTTATTTACAGGATAAACAAGTTTTTTCCTCTTTCCAATAGTATCCATAACCGCATAAGGGTCTTCATTGCGGATATCATAAATCCCCCATAAGTATTCAAAATCGGCTTCTTTATTGGAAGAAGGAATGGGATCGATTATTAAACTATCTATTCCAGTTACTACCGAATAATGAGCCTGTAGCCCCGTCAATGTTATAGCTTCCAGCTCATCAAACCGATCGCGTCCCATTTCTTTATCGCAAGAATAGAATAAAATGGATAACGCAAAAACAATTAATATCTTTAAAGCTTTCATATTTCTACCTAGGGGAACATAATCAAATGACCAAATTCATCCCTTTTATGATCTTTTACTTCTTTACCCCGATTTTCCTCTATTAGTGCTGACTTTAGCATACTTAACCAATAATGCAATTGCTCGGTATCTACCAAAATTTTAGCTATAAATTCTTGATCCCATCTTTGCTCCGTAACATCCACCATAAACTGGTGTTTCACTTCGCTATACGTACCAAAATAAAGATTCGAGTACATTTCGTTCCAAATGGAAGGCCGTATCATTAAATCCGAAAAAATCACCTTCCGCCACAGTAAATCAGCCTGACCTAGCTTAAAATGATCATTTTCTTCAACTTCAAACCTCAATACATAAGCTTCTTCCCTCAGGCTGATATCACGCATCAAAACAATGGGGACACGTGTGTGAACTGTGCCTGCTTTTATAACATACTGTGCCGAAACCTCCGGATTATCAAAGGCCTTATAATGCTTGTCTGCAATAGCATTTTTTGCGTTTTTGACCTGTACTTGCTTCATCTTAAAAGGTCGATCTATATCCGATAAATGTCCCATGGTATAGATGTCAAAAAATACTGTATCCGTCAAGATAAAACTAGGCAAATAAACAAATGTCTGCGTTTTTGCCGTATCAGCGGTGACTTCAGAGACATTTGGTATTTTGGAAGGCGTTGGCCCAAATTGTATCCTTGCAATATCTGTATAGAGCAGTTCTTTTGGTTTTTTACAAGCCGTCAAACTGAAAATAGATAGTAAGATAAAAGCGTAAACTCTAGTTTTCATCGATTCAGTTAGTTTAATATTCTACCTTCTATTTTCGGAATAGGGGGCGTATAGTTTACTGTAGCTTCAACAGGAACAAATACCATTTCTTCTTTGCTTGCATCAAATCGTTTGTAAGCATAAAAGCCCTGCCCTTCTCCATAAAACTCTTTGCGATATTCCCCAACCAAAAGCTTCCTCTTCTGGAGAGCCTCCGTCGGCAGGCTAGAGTTTTTTAACATTCTAGCCTTCTGAAATTCGTCCCATAACACCGTCGCTTCCGATTGTTCAGCTGTTTCAATTGCAATAAGATACATTTCACTTATTCGCAGCATGGGTATTTGTTTAAAATCCTTTATCAAACCACCACTAGGTTTTCGATACTTCTTAAAAACATAATCGGATTCATATCCAGCCATCGACTGTTCCCACAATTTTAATTCTCTAATATCAGAGCCCGTAGCTCCATACAGTTGATTCTTTACCAGAGTACCATCTCTTCCCTTTAGCAAAGACTTATCAAGATCCTTGATGTATAAATCAGAGTCATACAATCCAAATATATGCTCACAAGTAAGTACATAATCAGCATTATCGAAATCAAGCAATCGACCGAGTCTAAACTTCTTGTCGCCTCCCTTATTTCGGGACATTATCAGAGTTTGAGCTGCATCATAGGCTTTCTTCGGTTGGTTAAACCATAAATATGCTCTCGCCTGTGATGCTTTCGCCGCATAATAATTCATGCGCAAATATCTATGCTTCATAAACTCATCACTAATCGGAGCGTTTCCATTTTTCAAATCGTCGATACTATACGAAACAATAGGATCAACCTCTTTTAGAAGTATTTCTGCTTCTTGCAAATCCTTCAATAAAAGGATACTGAAAGAATCAAAATCCATCGGCGGTGCTACCACTTTCGACAAGGTAGTCCTATAGGCCAATTGTCCCCCATTTTGCACATTGCCTGGAACAGGGCCGAACAACCTAATCAAATCTAGATGTATGTATGCTCGTAGCGCTAAACACTCCCCTTTAATAATCTCATATATTCCTGGAGAAAAAACAGCTTTCTTTTCGTCTATCTTATCAAGAATTGCATTGATATTCGCTATAGCCTCGTATTGATGAGCAAATATATTGGACAAAATTGGTTCAACTTGTTGATCTTTGTAATTGAATAAGCCCAACTGACCTGCCGCGGTCATACTATTTGCGTCCCAACTCGACACTAAATCTTCTATAGCCCCCATACTCAGTGTCTTTCCATAAGATGCAACGTCGACCAACTGTATATAGACTCCCACCAGAGCCTCTTTAAATCCACTCTCATTCTCGAATAGTACATCCCTGGAGACGTCAGGTTTAGGGTTTACCGTCAAAAACTTCTGACAGGACACACTAATAGTGATCAGTATTACCGTGAGCATAAAACACATTACATTTCTCATCTTCGCACGGTTAAAATGTAACATTAAGTCCTAATGAAAATTGCTTAGAAAACGGATAATCTAATCCGCGCTCCTGTTTTATAGAAGAGATCCGAAAAGGCTCCGCAAAATCAGCGGTAATTTGCATATTCCTGATCTTCCACTTATCCCTTAGCGCCTCTCCCACCAACGTATACTGTAGGTTTATATTCTGACAGATTAACGTATTATCATCCTGTACAAATCGAGAAGACTTATAGGTCGTTCCTCCAACCATCATTCCTTTAAAAAAAGAAATATCTCCTGGAGACTGCCACCGATCTTCATACACCCTACGATCTACGTTATACCGATAATCAGCATTCTCAACTCTATTAACTAAAGTCTCATTATACAATTGCCCTCCTACACGATAACCAAATGATGCATTTAATGATACATTTCGATACCTTATTAACGTACTGAAGTTACCCTGAATTTTTGGTTCAGAATTTCCCATCGCTCTCAGATCATTTCCACTCCAGATGTAAGTTACCTTGCCATCTTTATCTAGATAAACTTCTTTTCCATTGCTAGGATCTATTCCTAACGAAGGGACTACCCATATTGCACTCGTAGAATAACCTTCGTAGAATAATCGGCTTGGCGTTGTAGTACTCTCCATATGCCTATCCTTTTGTGCCTCCTTAAGGGCTTTGGATATATTCAGAATTTTGTTCCTGTTATGGGCCAATCCCGCTGTCACGCTCCAATACCAACCGCTTGAGCGTTGCCGAACTAACACTCCTGTAACACTCAACTCAGCTCCCTTATTTTCCATCCGTCCAATATTTTCCACATAGCTAGTGAATCCATTTGATGCGGGAAGAGAGATGGAAGACACCAAATCCCGTGTGGTAGACAAGTAGTAGTCCGCTGTAATACGCAAACGTCCCTGAAAAAGCTCGGCATCAAGGCCAATATTATGTTTTAATGTCTGCTGCCATTTCAGGTCCTCGTTTCCAATTCCTAATAAATATGCTCCGATAAGGTTGTGGTACCGTTTCTCCGTGTAATACCTATAAGTCGAAAGAGCCTGATAAGCATTGAAACTCTGTGAACCTGTGATACCCGTAGAGCTTCTCAACCTGAGCCTATCGACAAAAGACTGTCCTTTCATAAAACGCTCGTTGTGAATATTCCAGCCTAAACCAAAAGACCAAAACGGTGCAATTTTATTATTCGCTCCAAACTGCGATGAGCCATCCAATCTTACAGAAGCATCCGTAAAATACCGGTCATCATAACTATAGTTTACATTAACTGTTGCTCCAATGGCATTGACCAGACTCTCATCTTCTGACTTTCTTTGATCCTTAGCATATTGCATAGCCTCAGAAACAAAATCAAAGTTCGGATTCGTAAAATCCTCGAACAAAAGGCCGTATCTTGAATTTCTATCCTGCCTGATGTTAAAATCTACCCCGCTGAATAAGCTATGTTTATCTCTAAATATTTTAGAAAACTGCATATTAACTCCCGCGTCATACTTAATCCCATTACCAATTCGATAATTGTAATCACCTCTGCTAAACTGGCCGCCTTTAAGGTAATTTACAAAATCAGCAGGCTTGGCTGGTATAAATTTATCCGTCTGCTCGGTCAACTTTGTCAATCCTAACTGGGCCCGGAATGTTAAATCGTCCAAAACAGACCATTCCAAAAATGTATTATTCGTCACTTCAGATAGCTTTGATTTATCAAAACCGTCCAACGTCGCATTGTACAATGGATTTTCAGGAGGAACAGGCCATGGTGTTTTTGCATAATCATCACTTTGATATCTTCCGAGCACTTTCAATACGTTGCCTTCTTGGTCATAGGGATACCAGTAAGGATTCATTTTTACATAATCCCGAAAAGATCCATAATTTGATTCCGAAAACCGACCTTCGCTGACTAAAATCTGATTACGTAACCGAAAATTTCTCAATGAATATACAAGGTTCACGGTACCGTTGAATGTATTCCTTGCAGCCACTTTCATAACGCCCTCAATATTATTAAATTGCAAAGATGCACTATAGCGAAAACGGGGAATACCACCCGATAAACCAAGATTATGTCGCTGTCCCAGTCCCGTGCGAAGAGGTATAGATAACCAGTCCGTATTTACACCAGAATTAACATCATTTAAAATAGAATTGTAATAACGTTTTAGTTCTAAATCAGCCTCTGTAAACTCGCTGTTGTATAAACCTACTTTATGTTCTAAATCAAGCTTCTCACGTGCGTCAAGGAGACGGTAACCGTTAAGTTCTGCCACTTCCAAAGTTAAATCTACAGCATAATTAATCCGTAGTTTTCCTGGTTTAGGTAACTTGGTTGTGATAACAATAACCCCGTTAGAACCACGGGATCCATAAATAGAAGTAGCAGATGCATCTTTCAATATTGTAATCGACTCTACCTCATTCACATTCATATCCAACATCTTCTGAAACGAAGACTGAAATCCGTCAAGAATAACTAACGGGGTGTTAAGACCAACAATATCATCCAAATTATTAACATTCGGCAAGCTTGAGTTACCTCTAATCTGTACATCGGGCAACATGTTGGGATTAGAACCTAAATTATTGTTTTCTATAATACGTAAAGAAGGATCGATATTACTCAAAGAAACAATCATATTTTTATTCCCGAAAGACTTGAGTTCTTCCGCAGTAACCATAATAGAAGAACCTGTAAAGCTTTTATCTGCCTTTTGGAATATTCCTGTACTTACCACTAGTTCGTCCATTTTATTATCAAGAACCTCTAAAACGATATCGTTCTTTGCTGTATAAGACTTTACAGGAAGATCGACAGTTTTAAAACCAATATATGTTATCACTAGGGTCACAGGCAGCTCCACTTTCCTCAATATAAACTCTCCACTCCTATCGGTAAGGGTTACGATCTCTTTCTCTCCTTTTATTGATACGGAGGCACTAACCAGTGGATTAGACAATACATCGCTGACCTTCCCGCGTATATCCTTTTGTTGTTCTTCCGGTTTATTACGACTATGAACAATCACATTGTCAGTAACTGGCCTTGGACTTACAACAATATTCTTATTTACAATTCGATACGCTAACGGTAGATCTTTAAAACAAATATTTAGCGCTTGGCTGATACTTTGGTCTTTAAAACTTACATCCAAAAAAATACCCTTCAGATTTCCTTTATAGAAGAAAACATATCCACTTTGTCTTTCAATCTCCTCGAAGACTTTGTCTAAAGAAATATTTGTTTTATTCAATGATATTTGGCCAAAACTTTTTATACTCATCAACAAGAGCATTACAACAGTTAATAAGAAGGTCAGCTTCATTACTCTCAAAATTTTAGACATACCTGTAGGATAAAACCTCAGGTAACGCCCTACATATCGTCTTTTTTTATAAATTTGACTGTTTGGGCGTCTGATCAAGAGTAACGTCAGTTGTTTCCATTGATATATCAATGGAAAGTCAGGAACTCAAACATCCGCGCAGAAGTGTCCCACGACTTCTGCGCTTCATTATGTTTTTCATTCCAGGTAGTTATTAGTTCTTTATGTAGTCATCTTTTTTCGTATTTAGATTGTCATATAGTATTAGTTTTATTCTCCTTTTTGATCTATAATTATTTTCCGCCCTTCGAGTTTAAAGTCGATATTGGAAAACGAAAGAATTTCCAGCAACTCGGTTAGTTTAGTATCTCTATAAACCTTCCCATTGAACAATTCATCAGAAAAACAGTCTTTATACTCTACCTCGACGTCATACCATCTTTCTATTTGTTTCATGACCATCCTAAGGGAAGCATCTTTGAACACAAAAAGGCCATTTTTCCAAGCGATTGCCTCTTCTACATTCACAGATTTGAGTAATTTAAATCCCCGCCCATCAAATGTAGACTGATCCCCAGGTTGGAGAAACACCGAACTCGAAGCCATTTGTTTATCTGCCAAAGAATTTACCTTGACACGGCCTTCAAGCAAAGTAGTGGTCGCTTTTAAATCTTCTGAATACGCCTGTACATTAAATTTTGTCCCCAGGACCTCTATTGCTTGGTGTTTATTTTTTACTACAAACGGCTTTTTAACTGCTCCATTCAACACTTCTTTAATCTCAAAGTACGCCTCTCCTTCCAATTCAACATATCTCCGATCCGACTCAAACTGCGCAGGATAACGTAATGAAGAGCCCGCATTAAGCCAGACCTGACTACTATCTGGAAGACTAACCTTATACATCCCTCCTTTGGGTGTCTTTAAAACAAATACAGGAACTGCTCTTCGAGAATCTGAGAGCTGAATCTCTAGTCCCTCTACAGGTGTACCGTCAAAATACGAAACTCCCCCCCTAGTTTGAATACCATACTGATCAGCCTTAAGATCCACCATAGCCCCTCCCTCAATCTCCAGTGTAGCCTTATAGCCTCCCGGATGAATTGACACTTCTACCGGAGAAGAATTTCTTCCGTTCGTAAAATCGGAATTCCACATAGTGAATGTAATCGCCATAACAAGTAAAGCGGCAACATATAACATCCAATTTTTAAAACGATTTTTTTTAGATTTATACGCAAGAGACAGCTCGGGTATACGTTGTTCAATACGCAAACGCAATTCGTCACCGATATGATCGACCTGCTTTCCATCAGTATCCGCCATGTTTATGGTTGAATACCAGTGTTCAAGCACCAGTCTTTCCTCTTCGGTAGCTTCGTTGCTATTGTAGCGAGCTATTAATCGTCTTAGTTCTTCTTGGTTATTCATCTTCTATTACTAAAACAGTCAAATAGAGTTGTCTTTAATAGTATATACGATAGCGAGCAAAGAAGTACTATATGAATTAATAAAAAAATTAATTTGATTGGTAGAGAAGTAGTAGATTACCCGTCACAATCATCAACATACCATACTTCAAAACACGAAATCGTAACCTTTCGTTAGCACTATACAGCTGATTTTTAACTGTCTGACCAGAAATACCCAGTTCTTCCGAAATTTGTTTGACAGTGAGACCGTCTTTATTCTTAAGTTGATAGATAAGTCTCATACGCTCTGGCATACTTTGTATCTCATCATTCACAAGGTTCTCCAGCTCTTTAGTTAGAAGCTTATCCTGCGGACTCTCATCCATAGGAGCGATTGAATTAGTACAACTCATAACGTGCCTCAACCTAACCTCATCTTTTTCATACAGCTTAAATACTTGATTCCGTAAAACGGAGTGAAGGTAGGCTTCAATTTTATCCTGTTGGGACAGCTTAGGCAAGAAATTCCAAAATGCAATGAATACTTCCTGAACCACATCCTTAGCGACTTCACTACTATTTACTTTTCGACAAGCAACTCTATAGAGGTTCTCCCAATATCTTTCGAAAACAATATCAAATGCCTTAACAGGAGATTGTTCGGCGATTTTTATGAGTCGCTCAATTTCAGTTTGCTCCACGTCCATTCGGAATAATTAGTTCTAAAAATAGGTAAAGTCAATCTCGCTAAATACTTCAAAAAGCACTAGTTTTATGAGATAATGCATAGCAAATATAGCTCTATTTCCCCTATAAAAACAACAGGCACTTTTAATAAATAAATTTGTTTACAAAATAGGAAACTACTGTTACTATTATGGTTAAATCAGCGTTCCATCCAATACTTTATCATTTTCAAAAAAAAAGAACACTTCTTTTTAATTAATCATGTTTTTTCAGCTTAGATTAGTCTTATTATTAACAATTTGCTATTTTTGAAAAATTCAAAACTAAGCTGATCATGCAGTCATCCTATATCCTAACCGATACGCATACGCATCTTTATTACAATATACACACCGAAAAGATTGTTGAGCAAATCCAACGATGCTTGGATCACAATATAACACGTCTTTTTTTACCCAATGTAGATCGCAAATCAATAGTGCCCGTGATGGATACTGTAAAAGCTTATCCCGAGCATTGCTTTCCCATGTTGGGACTTCACCCCTGCAGTGTAAAAGAAGATTACAAAGCAGAACTAGATGCTATAGAAAAAGCTATTTCTCACCATAAGATATATGCAATCGGCGAGATAGGTATTGATCTGTACTGGGATAAAAGCACTTTAGAGTGGCAAAAAGATGCTTTTCGCACGCAAGTCAATTGGGCCAAACAACTTGGACTTCCAATCGACATTCACTGTCGAGAAGCGTTTGACGAAATTTTTGACCTTTTAGACGAACTTAAAGATGATAAGCTATTTGGCATATTTCACTGTTTCACAGGAAGCCTGGAACAAGCACATCGAGCGATTAAACTAGGCTTCAAGCTCGGAATCGGAGGAGTCGTTACATTCAAAAAAGCGGGCCTAGATCTAGTTGTAAAACAAATTCCATTAGAACACTTGGTCTTAGAAACCGATGCCCCCTACCTTGCTCCGACTCCGTATAGAGGAAAAGAAAATGAAAGCTCTTACTTGCACTACATTGCGGAGAAAGTCGCAGATCTCCATGAAATCAGCATCGAAGAAGTAGCTCAAATAACTACACTAAATTCTAAATCAATTTTTGGCATCTAAATAATCATGAACATATTCATCATATATACAGGCGGCACCATAGGCATGGTCCAGGACGAATCTGGGACATTTGTACCTTTTGACTTTGACCTAATCAAAAATAATCTTCCTGATTTAAGCCGTGTAGACTACAAGCTAACAGTACATTCTTTCGACCCTATCATAGACTCATCGAATATGAATCCTGAAATCTGGTTAAAAATGGCCCAGCTGATTCAGGACAACTATGAAAAGTATGATGGTTTTGTCATTCTTCATGGCTCAGATACCATGGCTTTTAGTGCCTCCATTTTAAGTTTCTTGCTCGAAGGGCTCCAAAAACCGGTTATCCTTTCTGGATCCCAACTTCCTATTGGAGAAATCCGTACTGATGCTAGAGAAAATATGATGACAGCACTGGAAATTGCCTCAACTAAACATAATGGGGTATCTGTCATACAGGAAGTGTGTATATTATTTGACAACAAACTCTTTAGAGGCAATCGTGCGTTCAAATACAACTCCGCCAAGTTTGAGGCATTCCGCTCTCCAAATTACCCTGTTCTTGTTGAGGCAGGCATACACCTTAAGTATAATTTCGAAGCACTATTAAATAATACGGACAAACAACTCATCTTACATCACAAGCTGGATGATCATGTTGGTGTACTTAAGCTATTTCCTGGAATACGTCCCGACACCATCAAAGCTATTTTAGATTCTAACGTACGGTCCATAGTCATGGAAACATTCGGATCCGGTAATACAACTACAGACCAATGGTTTCTAGACTTACTAGAAGGGGCGATCAAAAGCGGTAAAAACATCCTCAACATCTCCCAATGTAAAGTTGGTTCTGTGGAACTGGGACGCTATGAAACAAGTCAGGGTCTGAAATCTATCGGGGTATTAAACGGCTATGACATGACTTTTGAGGCGGCTGTCACAAAATTGATGTATTTACAGGGCGAATTCGAGGACCAAGAACGAGTAGCTTATTGGATTGAGAAAGACATTAGAGGAGAATTGACAATAAATGATTAAGCATTATTTATCAACCCGATAAAACAAAAACTGAAAAATAATTGTTTTAAACGAAAAGGGGGATAAAATGCAAAAAATAATTATTGTCATATTTAGCACCATCGCCATATTATCTATGGCGAGTTGCTTCCCAAAGGCGAGTCATGTAATTCGCTCGCTTCCAGTAGAGAGTAGAGAGCAGATTTTGGCACAGTATAATCAAGACCAACTTGCAGAAGGAAAAGCTATTTTCAGCCGTAGCTGTGACAATTGTCACAAACTAAAACAGCCGGAAACACGAACAGCGGAAAAATGGAACTCAATCATTAAAAGAATGATTCCAAAGGCCAAACTCAGCGATGAAGAAGGTAAACTCGTTCGTGCCTACCTAATCGCAAATTCAAAGACAACTACTTGATCGTAATTCGCATAAATTGCTTCGGCGTACTCAATTGTCCTTCTTCTGTCCAGAATGTTTTATTATAGAAGACTGGCAAGTACAAACTATTATCCTTTGTAAAGAAGACATCCCTATTCTCTGCGCCTGCCATCCAGTGCACAAAACTAAAACTAGCCACTGGTGTTATCTTTTTATTGACAATTCGATATAACTCGACATCGACACAATCTTCATAAGGATTGGTATACAATGCTATAATATGCCTGCCATCCGGTGAAAAATGAGGAAAATCAACCATAGACACCGTCTGTTCCCCTGTATGCATATCCACGAGCTTGTAATCTATCGACTCATAATAACTGCCGTTTACGATATAGTGTTGCAAGGAAGGATTATAGCCGATATACTCGTATTCTGCCCTATTTTCTTCCGCATCAATAGGACTATCTTTAAACACGCTATTCTTCAACCCGGCCGGGAGAATCAATACACCATCTTTTTTTACATGCGCCAGCGTATCCCGCACCACGGATTCTACCGCATCCTTTCTCCGTTGCATATACTCCTGTTTGGTAATCAAGTCAAGGGAAATAAAGTCTTTCAAAACTAACCCCCGCTCGTTATATACCGGTTCCTTTTCTCCCACTTGTAAAAAACTAACAATAAGTGCATCTTCTTTAGATAACTTCAAATCCGAAACTTTTCCAATTGCGGACCTTGGAATAAAAACTTTACGCTTAGCTATAATCACACGTTGCTCTCCATTATGCAATCCCTCGTACGGATACCTCTCTCTACTCCACACAGCTAGCCAATCTCCTTCCTCGCCTATCACTTCATAAGCCTCTCCGTACCCTGCTTTTTCCATAGCTTTGGAGCGGGTAGACATAGCCTGTCTAACGATGACACTATCTCTAGAAATAACAAAAGATTTTGTGACTGGAATATCATTGGTATAGTCTACCACTGTAGTGTCTAATAACGTCGGCTCAACATATTGGAACGTAGAATCTTGATTACTTTTATCGATAGTTTTATTCGCCTGTCCATTACATGACGTCACAATAAAAACAAACAATCCCAAAAGATAGCATTTATACATACGTAAATATTAATTTCATGATTTCGTTATACTAATAGCAGCTCTTTGACAGCAATGTCTAACAACAATCTGGAGAAAACCTAGATGATACGCTCGAACTTACCAAACAACTTCCAAAAACCGGATTTATGCTCTGCATCAAAGACAACACTTTTCCAAGCATTCAGGACCAATTCAATTTCCGTTCCATTAACAACATACTGTCCAAAAAAAAGATCCTCCCCTTTACAATAGAATCCGTAACTCTGATCCAATGTATGGAGGATCTCGATCTCTACAGATTCAAGAAAAAGAATCGTATGCTCTTCGAATGGAAAACTAGATGGATTTGGAATAAGGGAACTATTTTCGACCGCGAGCAACTGTTGTTTATGGTATATAGGAAAATAAATTTTGGGCAATGTGGATAAGCCGTCCCCCACTTTGGGCTCTTGAAAATATTCCCGCCCAATAAACGGTATCGCATTTAAGCCCCCATTTTGATCAATTTTTAGAGCATCTTCAAAATGGTCTCCAAAATTCAAAATTTCATTTACCGTCAGTTGTTTCTCTAAGAGTTCAGAAACAGGAATGCAAAAATATTTTGCAATATGCAAAACCACTTCAATCTTAGGCTCAGCTCTTAACTCTTCATAAGACGAAATATTCCCCCTTGTAAGGTTAAACAGATCTGCGAAAGCCTGTTGGCTAAGTCCTTTAACCTTTCGAAGTTTCTTAATATTAATCCCAATCTGACTCATTAATAGAAAACTTAAAATTTATTTTGCAAAATATTTTTGCATTCATTACCTTTATGCAAACAATATAAGCAAACCTAAATAAATTTATTTACAATTCAGTCACATGCTGATAATAAAAAAATCTATTTAGCCTCTCTTAAGCATTATCGACTCATGTTTTAGAGGAAAATAAAACGAAACATTATGAGTTTTCTAAAGATTGAAAAATACATCGTAGACTTGGATTTCAACATCCTTCACAAAAATGAAAAAGAAGGACTTTTCGTAATAGAAAACGAGGAAGATGGAATACGCAACTTAATAATAGGTATAAGTTCTCCTATCATATTGTTTGAACAGTACCTTTTCACATTAAAGCGAGACAACATGCATATCTTCAAATCCCTCTTAATAAAGAACAGAGACATCATACATGGGGGATTCGCTTTGACAGAAGATGGAAACCGAGTTATTTTCCGTTACACGCTTCAATTACACAGTTTAGATCAGCATGAATTTGAGGCGGCAATTAATTCTCTATCGCTATTACTAAGCGAGTATCGTCAACAATTGATTGAGTTTTCAAAATTATAACACAGCATATCATGAATATATTTAAAAGACTTTTGAAAATAGGCCAAGCAGAAATTCATGCCATCGTCGACAAAATGGAAGACCCCATCGTATTAATAGCACAAGGTATTAGCGACATGAAGAAAGAGCTAATAGCTATCGAAGAAAACTATATCCGTACAAGAGCGATGGGAATACGTATGGAAAACGTCCTTCGGCAAAAGAAAGAGGAATCCGACACACTTGAAGGTAAAGCGAAGCTTATTCTGGAAAAATCTAGACTTGGTGAAATAACCTCTGAAATCGCTAAAAAACTCGCTCTTGAAGCGCTCAAGTCTAAAAAAGACCTATTAACAGCATCTCAAGAATTAAACATACAACTTGAAGATAATGCTAAATTTATTGAAGAAATCAACACCCACCTAGAAGTGTTGAAATTTAATATATCAAAATGGGAAAAAGAATTGACAACTTTAAAGACAAAGCGACAGATCAATGCAACATCCGTTCTAGTAAACAGACAGATGGCAAATATTGAACGCAACAGCACCATTCAATTGCTCGAGCAGATGAAGGATAAAGCTGCAGATGAAGAAGCTCTAGCAGCCGCCCTACATGAATTTGCACAAGATAAACTTGATCGAAATCAGCTTTCTGACTATGACTCAAACGAACATAGTATTCAGAATGAACTGGAGAACTTAAAGAAAAAAATAGGTCTAGAATAATAATTAACAATATGGAAGAAGTATTAAACATCCTCTTCAATCCACTTCCCAATGCTATTATGACGTTATTGACGGGCTTATCATTGCTCTATTGGATCTTTAGTATGTTGATGGGAGAAGGTTTTGATTTTGGTGATTCTGGTTTAGAATTTGAAGGCGCAGACGTACAGGATATAAATACTGACGCAGACGTAGATGCGGACCATCCTGAGCCCTCCTTTTTTTCAAAGGCTATGGATTACATCAATATTGGAAAGGCGCCGCTCATGGTACTTGTCACTTTATTCAAATTCATAGGTTGGATTATTACACTTATCACCTCGATGACCTTCGATCTATCTTCTTATGGATGGAAGTCGGTCCTTGTGCTCCTACCCATCTTTATTTTGACTTATTTCCTCATGCACTTCGTCACTATTCCCGTTGTAAAACTCTATAAAAACGTGGGGTATACAGGCGAGGAAGCCCATGAATTCTTGGGCAGAACTGGCAAAATGAAATCCTCCATACAAGGACAAAGCATTGGTTCAGTAGAAATCATTATAAACAAAGATGTAATCCGCCTCAATGTACAGAGCGCAGATGGATCAAAAATAGCATATGATGACGAAGTCGTCATCGTCAACGAAACAGAGAACAAAAAATTCTACCTCGTTCAAAAAGCAATTAATTTAAACAGTTTTTAATATTAACCTTATAAACAGCCAGATGACTAGCAACACTTTTTTATTTATCGACGGAATCACAGGGATTGTCCTAATCGGTATAGGCGTAATTGTTTTTATAATTTTTGCTTTTTTTGTAGTCCTAAGCATGTTCTACAAAAAAATTGCACAAGGCAAAGCGATTGTCCGCACCGGTGTAGGCGGATCAAGAGTTGCCTTTAATAAAGGAATGTATGTTGTTCCTGTATTCCATAAAATGGAGATCATGGACATCTCTGTAAAAAAGATAGAGATAGCTCGTATGGAGCATGATGGGCTTATTTGCAAGGACAATATCCGCGCAGACATCAAAGTTGCTTTTTTTGTACGAGTCAATAAATCAGTAGATGATGTAATCAATGTCGCCCAGAACCTCGGTTGTGACCGTGCCAGCGAACCTGAGACACTAAAAAGCATCTTTGAATCCAAATTTTCAGAAGCTTTAAAGACTGTCGGCAAAAAATTTGACTTTATCGAGTTATACGAAGCTAGACGAGAGTTCAGAGATGAGATTCTGAACATTATCGGTACCGATCTAAATGGATACATCTTAGATGATTGCGCCATTGATTATCTCGAACAAACTGATCTTAAATTTTTAAGTAGAGATAATATTTTAGACTCTGAAGGGATAAAAAAGATTACGGAACTCACGGCAAAACAGAACATGAATGCCAATCTAATCCGTAGGGAAGAAGAAAAAGTAATAAAAAAACAAGATGTAGAAGCACGAGAAGCAATCCTGGAATTAGAACGTCAGCTCTCTGAAAAAGAAGAAAAGCAAAGACGGGAGATTGATAATATTCGCGCTCGTGAAGAAGCGGAAATAGCGAAAGTTCGTGAAGAAGAACGTCTCAAATCCGAAACAGTACGTATTTCTACGGAAGAGCAATTGGCTATTCAGGAAGAGAATAAACTCCGCCAGATTATTATAGCAGAGAAAAACAAGCTCCGTACAGATGCTGTAGAGACAGAACGCGTTGAAAAAGACCGTGCATTAGAAGCTACTGAACGCGAGCGTATCGTAACCTTGGCTCAAATAGATAAACAACGTTCTATTGAAACAGAACAAAAAAGTATACAAAACGTCATCAAAGAACGTGTGCAACTTGAAAAGGGAGTTATTGAAGAACAACAAGCCGTCAAGGATATCGAAGTGTTCCGTGACGTAGAACGTAAGAAACAGGCTGGAGTTATAGCCGCTTCACAAGAAGCAGAAGAGCGCTTGATTGCTACCGTTAAAGCTGCAGAGGCGGCTAAAATTGCGGCGGAACAAGAAGCTGAGAAAAAAGTAATAGACGCAGAAGCATCGCGCAAAATCGCTGAAAAGAAAGCACTGGAACTATTAATAGAAGCTGATGCGAAGAAAGAAGCCTCAGCTAGAGAGGCCGAAGCGCGCAAAATTATTGCTGAAGCACAGGCCAAAGAAGAAGCAGCTATAGGTTTGTCCGAGGCGGAAGTAATGGTCGCCAAAGCGGAAGCAGAGGAAATTCAAGGCACTAAGGAAGCCTCTGTTATCGAGAAAAAAGCAGAAGCATTACGCAAGGAGGGACTGGCACAGGCTGAAGTAGTCCGAGAAAAAGCGCTTGCCGAAGCCAAAGGAATCGAAGAAAAAGCTACCGCCATGAAACAGTTGGATGGTGTAGGAAAAGAGCACGAAGAGTTCA
>JAITLW010000020.1 GCA_031277715.1 Sphingobacterium sp.
CCTCTTTACCATTATTAGCTTCGGCAATTACCTGCATATTTTCCTGTGTATCCAATAATAACTTAATTCCATTGCGGACCACAAGATGGTCCTCTACCAAAATTATCTTAATCATACCGTTAGTTATACATCGTTATTAGTACCTGACTGCTCTCTGAAACACGATTTACCTCCAAAGTTCCGTCGTATAGACCGATTCTATTGTGCACATTGTGCAGCACAGAATCCGGATAGTGCTGAAAGCTCTCCTCGCCCAGGCCTCTTGACTCACTTAAGTTAATATTTATTTTGTTTCCTTTTACGGTTATTGTTAATGAAGCCTCGTAAGGTTGCGCATTTAGCTTCCAGCTTTGCAGCAATGCCTGCACGACACGGTAGCAGCAAAACTGAAATTCGGGCGATTTGTCCGCTATACGTGCATCGATCTTATACCGGAGGTCATAGCCCAGTCGCTTTACAGCAAACACCATATCTTCCATTGCGGGCAAAAACCCGACATGCACAAAGACATTCGGCAGCAGGTCATTAGAAAGGTCCGTAATCTTCCTAATCGTATCATTCAACCTTTTCTTCAACACGGCTATTTCGTCTTCATAGCCATTTGAAATTATAAAATTTTGCATACTCACGCGCAATGCATAAAGCTCCTGCGCGACATCGTCACGTAAGGTCAATCCGATCTGTGCCAGTTCGGCTTCATACATATCGAAAAATGAACGGTATAGCGTATCGAACTTATCCGTTGTCAGTGTTGCAAAGCTATCTTCCTCATCCAGAAATACAACACTATAGCCGAAACTGCCTTCGTCCAGTTTTTCCTTCTTGCCATATATGCTAATCCAGTTTGTGCCTTTTTTGCTTTTTCGTAACTGTATGTACGACAATACCGTGAGGTATTCAAAGTTTGTATGCTTAAAAAAATGTGCTAGACGCATCTTTTCTTTTCCTACAAAAAGGTCGAAAAAGTCTTCTCCAAGAACCTTCCCTTTATCGGTGTACCCCATTCGTTCCAATACCTGTCCATTCGCTTCGATGATCTCAAAGGTAGTATTCAGTAGCATCCTCCCCTGCGCCCCATGTGGAAACACCTCCTTCATAACGAAAACTTCGTTTGGCGGATGGTTTATCATCAGCTTTGACCGTTCGAAGAGTTCCTGTTCCTTTTGTTTTCTATTTATCTCCATCCACTCCAAAGATTAATACCTTCTCCAATACCTAGCAAAGGGACGGAGCAATGCGATAGAGAAGCAAAAACCAAACCTATTATCCCCTATTAAATACCTGTTATTAATTTATTTTTTTGCGGTTTATACGTACTGGAAAATATTTCTACCTGATATCCATTGCACAAACACCCCTTTTCCAATTCAAGCAATCAGACCAATAGTGGCAACTGTCTTACAACAGAAGTCCTACATAAACCACAAACCACTGATAAACAGTATTATAAAAACAAAACAAGACATATACCTACGCTACCGTATTTGTCCCCAAGAGCTTTATCGAGCTCAGAAGACACCTGTTTAGGCCAACAATCCTGCATCATATTTGATGTATTCCAATAAACAAACATACACTTACAACTTTAGAAAATATCGATATGAGAACAGCACAATTAAACTTGACGATTTTAGAAAACAGCCCTATTCTAAATAGTATAGCGCAAAAGTTCACTAACGATCCTTACGAAAAAGAAGAGTTGGTCCAGGAGACATTCATCCGTTCTTTAAATTATTTGGAGAAGTTTGTTCACAACCCCAAATTGGTCGCCTGGCTCTATACGATAATGAAAAACATATACATTAATAAATACCGCAGACAGGTCAAATACCGGACGATTGAATCGGAGCTGCAACATACCACACATTTCGAAAAGACATCCTGGAACAAAGGCGAATCAAAATTTGTCATGGAAGATATACAGGAAGCACTGTCTAAACTGCCCGCCTCCAACTACAAAGCCTTTACCATGTTTGTAGAAGGGTACAAATACAATGAGATTGCCGACCAATTACAGGTACCTGAGGGAACCGTAAAAACAAGAATACATATGGCCCGAAAACTGTTAAAGGAAAATCTAAAAGGATACGTGGCATAATTTAAAGTACATCCAAAATTGTTAAAACTCCCGCTCTGTCTCATGATAAAGCGGGAGTTTTCATTTTATATCGTAACGCGCCCCCCTGTGACCGGAATCGTAGCTCCAGATACGTAAGATGCCGCATCTGAGGCTAAAAACACATACACTGGTGCAATCTCTACAGGTTGGCCGGGGCGGCCTATCGGTGTATTGGCTCCAAATTTTTCGTGATCGGGTATAGTACTTGGAATCAGAGGGGTCCATACGGGTCCTGGAGCCACGGCGTTGACACGTATCCCTGAGCCATCCTCTAAGAACAGCTGTGCCAAGCTGGCTGTAAAATTCTGAATTGCCCCTTTACTGGCAGCATAGGGTAAGAGCGTTGGATTCGGATCATATGCATTGACCGAAGTCGTATTTATAATACAACTGCCTGGCTTCATGTGCTCCTTAGCTGCTTTCACCAGATAGAACATCGCACTCATATTCGTTTCAAAAGTTTTATTCCATTCCGATGCACTGATTTCTTCTACGGTTTTATAGGTCATCTGATAAGCAGCATTGTTAATCAACACATCGATTTTATTGAATTTTGTGACACAAGTCTGCACAATGGCCTCACAATGTTTCTCCGAACGAATATCCCCACGGATCAAGATACAACTACGCCCTGCCTTTTCGACCCAATTCTTGGTATCAAGAGCATCCTCATCTTCCACCTCTTCTTTATATGCCACCACAATATCTGCGCCTTCCCGAGCCATAGCGATGGCGACGGCTTTACCAATACCCGAATCTCCCCCAGTAAGTAGGACAACTTTTCCTGTTAACATTCCCTTCCCTTCATAAGATTCTTCTCCATGATCGGGCATAGGCTTCATTATCTTAGTGACACCAGGCACGGGCTGGTCCTGCTTTTCAAAGGGCGGTTTCGCATATTTATCAATTGGATTATTTTCTTCTGTTTTCATAGCCTTTTATTTTAAGATCAAAACTTAACGATGAACAGTCCCTGCATCAAATTGTTAATAAAATTATAGCTACAGGTATTTACCCCTAGTGGGCGCACCGTAATAAATACCCCTTTCCCTGCTTATCCCGGAATGGTTACCGCCTTTTACAAACTATTCCTGCCAAGGGACGTTAGATAAGTAGAGTATTACATCTATTCAGGTCAATCTTGACCTCTCACCTTACCTTGTATGCAAACAAAACGAACTATAATCATCTCTAATCGATTACCTATACGTATCGAAAAGCAGGATGGTAAACTACTTTTTATTCCCAGCGAAGGCGGTCTTGCCACGGGGCTTGGCTCTTACTATAAAAAAGGCGGTAGTATCTGGGTCGGCTGGCCGGGATATATCCCGGAGAGCCCAGAGGAGGAACAGCTCATTCGGGAGGAACTCGCCAGGCAGAACCTCATTCCTGTTTTCTTAAGTGCCCAGGAACTGGAAGCCTACTACGAAGGGTTTTCTAACGAGATATTATGGCCTATCTGTCATTACAGACTATCCTACGCCGTATTCGACAAGTCTTATTGGGTAGCCTACCAACAGGTAAATCAAAAATTCTGCGATGCCACCCTGGCACAGCACATCACCGAAAAGGATGAGATATGGGTACATGATTATCAATTGATGCTGCTCCCCCAATTGCTGCGGCAACAGAACAATTACCTCACGATTGGATACTTTCAGCACATTCCCTTTCCAGCGGATGAAATCTTCCGATGTATCCCCTGGCGCAATGAATTATTAAAAGGTCTATTGGGGGCCGACCTCATCGCCTTCCATACCTATCATGACGCCCAGCATTTTCTAAATTCCTGTCTGAACCTCCTACACCTCTCCCCAAAAAACAACAGCGTGCGCTGTCGCGACCGCAGGGTACATGTAGAGGTTTTTCCAATGGGTATCGATTTTGAGAAATTTGAACAGTTGTCCAAATCTACCGACGTACTCTCTAGAGTACAGGTGCTGCAGGAACAGTATCAAGACCGTAAGATCATTCTTTCGATCGATCGACTGGATTACAGTAAGGGCATTCTGGAACGGCTTGCGGCTTACGAGAATCTCTTGCAGACCTATCCGGAATTGCGCAACCGTGTGGTTTTATATATGCTCGTCGTTCCCTCCCGCGACAATGTCGCCCAGTACAAGCTATTGCGCGACGAGATCGACCGTATGGTCGGCCATATCAATGCCGTGTACGGCTCGGACGAATGGATCCCGATTACCTATTTCTATAACTCACTAGCTATCGAAGATCTCGCAGCCTTATATGTTGCCGCAGACATCTGCCTGGTCACCTCGCTACGCGATGGGATGAATCTGGTCTGTAAAGAATAGATTGCCAGCAAATCCCAACGACAGGATGGCGTACTTATTCTCAGCGAATTTGCAGGCGCCGCCAAGGAACTTC
Source organism: Sphingobacterium sp. (assembly GCA_031277715.1). Lineage (GTDB taxonomy): Bacteria > Bacteroidota > Bacteroidia > Sphingobacteriales > Sphingobacteriaceae > Sphingobacterium. The sequence continues at coordinate 4,505 of JAITLW010000020.1, forward strand.
CTGAAACCATACAGATCAATCCGTATTCCGTCGATGATATTACAGAAGCGATACATCTTGCCATCTACATGCCCAGAAGAGAGCAGCAACAGCGGATGAAAAGTAATGTAGCACTTGTCAAAAAGTTTAACATATCCCATTGGGTAAAACTATTTTTCAACCGTCTACATGAGATCAAACGGGAACAAAAAGCCCATGCCAGCAGAAAGCTACAGGGCGCTACCCTCAAAAAAATCACCGACAAGCTGGCCCAATCCAAAAGAAGACTCTTATTTCTCGACTACGACGGCACACTGGTGGGTTTCAAAAAAGAGGCTAATGCAGCACGTCCGACCGCGGCAGTGCTACAGGTCCTAGCCGATCTGCAGCGTGATCCCGCCAATCAGATTACGATCATCAGTGGCCGCCCGCACACCGATTTACGGAAGTGGTTTGGCGATACCGATTACTTTCTCATCGGCGAACATGGTGCCTGGAGCAATTTTCCTGACGGACAGTGGCGGGATAAACCCGATATGCCCACCGCCTGGAAAACGCCCGTACGCCGGATTATGTCCAAATTTACGGACCGTACACCCGGAGCGAATATCGAAGAAAAAAACTACTCCTTAGCCTGGCACTACCGCAAGGTACATACCGGACTCGGTCTTATGCGCGCCCAGGAACTAGCAGATGCTTTACGCTACCTGCTCCCACAATATGGCTTACAGCTACTTCTGGGAGATAAGGTAATCGAGGTAAAAATCAATGTCCTGAACAAAGGAAAAGCGGCATTGGAAATTGTAGAACAATACAAACCCGACTTTATATTCGCAATGGGCGATGACTCTACAGACGAAGACATGTTTTTCGAACTGCAGGACTCGGCCGTAACCGTCAAAGTCGGTAATAAACAGACGCAGGCGCAGTACTACATCGAAAACCAAGAAGACGTACTTGAATTGCTCACACAACTGCGTACAGAGCAGAACAAAAAAACAGACGTATCCACAGGCCTTTAATCCCTAAGACCTATCGTACTTAAACTATACAATATGACAAAACAGAAGCATCTTTACAACAGCGGAATTATCGGAAACTGTGCCTATATCGCACATGTAGGCAAAGACAGCAATATCAATTGGCTATGCTGGCCATCTTTCGAAGACTCTTTTGTATTTGGCACGCTACTGGATGAGCATAAAGGAGGACGGTTTAGCATTACTCCTCCCGGAGATATCCTACAGTCGAGCCAGCACTACATCGAAAACACTAACATCCTATGTACGACTATAGAAAGTGCCGAAGGAAGTTACCGTATCACCGACTTTGCCCCCCGCTTTGAGCAGTACGAACGTTACTACAAACCCCTCATGCTGATTCGAAAAATAGAACCTATTTCGGGGCACCCCAAGGTACGGGTAGTCTGTGATCCCAAGTACCAATACGGCGAAGTTTCCTTTCAAAAAAGTAGAGGAAGCAATCATATTCAATTTGAATCTGGCGAAGTCAAGATGCGCCTAGCGACCAATATGCCCATCAGTCATTTCTTCAACGATGTAGCCTATCTAATCAATAAACCGATTTATTTAATCCTAACTTTTAGCAATTCCTTTGAAGCAGCTATCGCACGTACAGCCGAAGATTTTCTGACCCGTACCCGTCAGTATTGGCATCGCTGGGTAAAGAATGCCTCTATTCCGGCCTTCTATCAAAAAGAAGTGATACGATCTGCGCTCGCCCTTAAGCTCCATCAATATGAGGATACCGGCGCTATAATCGCCGCCAGCACCACCAGTCTGCCCGAGCATCCTGGAGCAGGCCGCAACTGGGACTATCGATTCTGCTGGGTGCGCGACAGCTACTATGTGCTTACGGCACTGAGCCATATCGGTCATTTCGAGGAGATGGAACGATATGCTTCCTACATCGCTAATATCACCCAGTCGGATCCCGGCCGGCTACAACCTCTATACGGTATCCTCGGACAGGCCGACCTCGAAGAGAAAACACTGGACTTTCTCCATGGCTATATGGGCAACCAGCCCATCCGTATAGGCAATCAAGCCTCCGAACACATCCAAAACGATGTCTATGGTCAGGCCATGATAGCCTTGCTCCCGCTATTCACCGATCATCGCTTTCGACACCAGAACACCGGCTTTGCGGCCGAATGGACCCGTTTTATACTCCGCAAGATGGAGCTCACCATTGATGAGAAAGATGCTGGTATCTGGGAATTCCGGAATATGGAAAAGCGACATTGCTATTCCAACCTCTTTCAGTGGGCCGGTGCCACGGCGGCATTAAAAATAGCAAGGCAGTACGACTTAGACGATATCAGCAGACAGGCAAATGTGCTACGGGACAAAGCTGCGCAACACATTGAAAGCTGCTATGACTCCGAACGAATGGTATATACCAATGCGCATGAAAGCACCGATCTGGATGCATCGACCCTACAACTGATCATGATGGGCTACCTCGACCCGAACTCGGAAAAAGCCAAAGAACACCTCAAACAATTGGAAAAAGTATTGAAAGGCGACCAGGGATTATTCTACCGCTATCTTCACAAAGATGACTTTGGACGCCCGCGGTCTACCTTTTTGGTCTGTGCCTTCTGGTACGTAGAAGCATTGGCCTGTGTCGGCAGGCTCGACGAAGCCCAAGAAGTCTTCAAGCAGTTACTGTCCTTTGCCAACCACCTCATGCTATTCAGCGAGGACGTCGATGACTATGATGGCAGCCAGTGGGGCAATTTCCCACAGGCCTATAGCCACGTCGGATTGGTCAACGCAGCCTATCGCATTGCTATAAAGCTCGATAGTCCTACTTTTTTCGATAACAGCAACGGCTAATAAAAAACGCGACACAATCCCTTTCTAAACAGCCTCTATTCCCTATTTACACTCCCCATACCCGCTTTACAACTGGGTATGGGGATTCTCATAATTTACTTTTTGACCAATCAATTACAAAAGTCAATAGAAAATAATTTTCGTTAACGTTATATTTACATTATGTTAACACCTCTTAGACTTACGATTTTTGAAATTCTATTGCTGATTTTCACTTCGACCTTGGTTATAACAGGGATTGTTATAGCCCGTATCGACGTACTTTGGTTTGAAAACAACTACGCAGTCGAAGACGGCTTCGTGGAGAATTGGACCTTAGTACCCCTCCTTATCGCCGCCGTTTATGCCATAACCCGGATATACAAACTTCGGAAATATAAAACGTCCGCCTTTATCATCACCATGTCATTCATCACGGTGTTTTCCATCTTTGTCGCTGGCGAGGAAATCAGCTGGGGCCAACGTATATTCAACACCGAAAGCTCTGCATTTTTCAAAGAAAACAACGCGCAGGGCGAAACCAATCTCCACAACATGGTGGTAGGCGGAACCAAGATCAATAAACTGATTTTTTCTCAGCTCATGGTTGTTGCTGTTGGATTCTATCTTCTGATCTTACCGTATTTATATCATCGCAAATCTGCTGTCCGTGCGTTTTGTGCCCGCTGGGGTATTCCTGTCGCCCGTGCATATCAGATGGTGGCCTGTGTATTATTGTTTGTGTGCATCAGCTTTATTCCCTCCGGAAAGAATGCTGAAATATTAGAAGCCGGAATCACCACTTTATTCTTGCTGATTTTTTTATTTCCAGCCAATAAAAGTGCTTTTGAGCTTCCCACGGAGGACATCAGGTCCTAACCTGCCTCTGTCTGAACAATGCGGCTTTCCTTACGGTTTGTACGTTCTATCCGTGGCAAATACCTGGTCTCAAAAGCGTAGATTTTGTTACCAAAACAAGTATTCTGCTCTACACTTTCGGTCTGTTTTTTGAAGTTAGTATACTGTAAACAACTTAACATACTACTATGGACATACAGAACTTAAAAATTACAGCAGGACAGATGAGAAGCTTGATCATTGCTATGATCAATGTAGACACACAAAATAAAAAGAGTATGACAAAGAACCACGGAAACCAGATAAAAGACGATGCCAAGTACGAAGCATTGCGTCGTGAAGGGGCCAGCAAAGAAAAAGCTGCCCGCATCGCCAACTCGCCCAATACCAGCAAAAAAGGCGGATCGAGTTCACCATTGGAAGAACGTACTAAAAAAGAACTCTTAAAAGAGGCAAAAATCATCGGTATTACCGGTCGGCATGATATGAACAAGACCACATTGATCCACGCCATCCGCAACCATTAATAGCGCAGTGACCGATAAGGCTATCATAAATAACGAAGCCCTGCAAGAAGCAGGGCTTCGCTATTTATGATACAGCCACAAAGGAATTACAGCAGGTTATCCTACTATTCCTTATTCCGCTGTACACTATCCCTTAAGGTATCCGTACTATCCTGGTTGGCAGAATCTAAGGTTCCATACCTTAATTCATCTGTTGGATTCAGGTTATACCTTGACTTGTCCGACTCCGTCACCGGGCCTGGCTTACCGCTCGTATCTTGTTGTGGGCCTTTACAGCCGGTCATCAATATAACGCTGGTTATCGTGATGAGAAAGTAACTGTTTATTTTGTTCATGGGTATCTCCTTATTGATTTATAGCTTAATTAATAACAAGCCAAAGGATCATTGGTTGAATCCCTTACGTTGATTAGCGTAGTAATACGGCAGTCAGACCGGTGGTAAATACCTGATATTTCCTGTTTATCAACAAAATAGAGCATTCCGTTGTTAACATAACATCAAATAAATAGTATTCGTGCTATTGCTTACAATTTTATTTACATCGGGTTAAAATAATATATATCAGCTTTTTGCGTTTAAAAAAAAGAACTTAAAAGTCCGCAGGCTTTATGAAAAACACGGTACAGCAAGTTGATGTCAACTCTTTGCAGCAATTTGGCAATCTAATTATTACAGACAATAAGATGGTCGTGGTCGCAATAAGCGATTCGGCACAGTCTTTTACCGATGTAGCCATACAGCAGTTATTGGGGCTTCCACTTACTGACTTTTTACAGCACCTATGGGCTGATCATCAAAAGTTTTTAGCAACGGTCCAAGCACTCATCGCTAAAAAAATTCCCAGTCAGGTATTTTCAAAAAAAATCAAGAAGCAGTACTATTATTTTAAACTCAACCTTAACAAAGGCTTTGTCTATATCGAATGGGAGGAACAGCACCGCAAGCATATCTCTGTGTCCCGCATGAATGAACTGGGCTTTCTTTTCGACGAGATTTATGTCAATAACTGGAACTTTCTATGCAAAGCCTTGCAGAAAATATTAAAGTTTGAACGTGTCTTTGTACTCCAGATTCAAGAAACAGGCCAAAGCAGCGTTATCGCCGAATGCCTAAAAGCCGATAAGCCCTCTTTCTGTGGTAAAGAGTTTGCCCAAAGCTTCTTTCCGGCAGAACTCACTCCTTACTACAACAGCCTAGCTTATCGGTACATTCCCAATTTAGACAAGCTGGACCAAAAACTCTATAACCTCGACCCCAGTATACATCTACTCTGTAGCCAACTAGCGGTGCCACCTGAGCTACATGAAATCTATCTGAGGAGTATCGGTGTCAAAGCTGCTCTCTTCTTCCCATTATACTTAGAAGGTAACTTCTGGGGACTTGTAGTGGCTCAACACCCAAAGGCTAAGAAAATCGATCTTCAGCAGCGAAAACTGTGCACCTTCATCATACAGAGCGCTATGAATAAGTTTGAAAACCTATTTAAACAGGGCCTGATTGACGAAAACCAACAGCTCCTGGAAGCAGAATCAATCTTAAAACATTCTTTGGCCAACAACAGAACGGTTAATTGTGCGCTCGTCCAAAATATGGACCTGCTCACCAGCATGGTCAAAGCCGACGGTTTTGGTATCTATAACCAGGGAGACGTTTTTTTTCATGGCAATGTGCCCCATATTGATCTTTTCTACGATATCGTGGATTACTTAAAAATCGTAAGCAACAAATCCCTATTCAAAGATTATAACTTTAAACTAAATCACGGTTCCCACTTCAACGAAGCACTTCCCTTCGCGGGCCTACTCTACTATACCCTAGGTGTTGAAAAAGACTACTACCTCATCTGGTTCCGCAAAGAACACAACAGCAAGATTGTCCAGCTCGACCTCGACAAACAGAAGGATGGTAGTCAAATACGCACTTGGGAACAGCCTATTTACGATTCTGCCCTACCTTGGGACGACAGTGACTTAAGGTTTATCACCATGCTCCAGCAAACAATCAAGGAATCTATTGTAATCAAATCGGCCGAAAAACAGATGGTAACCGATGAGCTACAGCTATTGAACAATGAGCTGGAAATGTTTACCTTCAGCCTCTCACACGATCTCAAGAATCCTCTTTCCATACTTAAGATGGGGCTACAGTTTTTAAAATCAGTTGGTCATACGCTCAGCCACGAAAAGAAAGACGATTGGTTCCAAAACCTGTCAGGCAGTGTTACTAATATTGAAGACATTATAGACAATATCGTACTGATCAGCCAAAGTAAGACGACCGCCATGGCCAAAGCCCCCATCCCCATGTCCTACACCATCAAAAAAATATATCAGGAGGCAACACTACTGCACAATAGCACAAGCTGTAAATCCGAGTTTGGACGTTTGTTACCTCTTTGGGGAGAAAAAAGTGCCCTCTATCAGGTATTTCTCAATATCATCAATAATGCCGTCAAATATTCCAGCCAAAATCTGGAGCAGAAGGTTTGTATCCATAGCAGTATGGACGAGCAACAGGTATGTTATAGCATCCAAGATAATGGTATCGGAATACCGGAAGAAAACCTCCCGCAGATTTTTGACATTTTCATCCGCGCCAACAATTCACACACCTTTCAGGGGACAGGCGTTGGACTCTCACTGGTCAAGCGTGTCATGGATAGGCTGGGCGGCACCATTGAAATCCAGTCTACCGAAGGAAGCGGCACCACAGTCAACCTCTTTTTCCCGATCAGCGCGCCCTTTCCAAATTCCATGCTATAAACTAGAATCTGTTTTTTTATGAACCAATTGTCCCTATGGCTGTTCGCAGGGTAAGTAATCCTATTTTTTACATAAAAAAGAAAAGCTATGGAAGAGAAAATGAGAGAATGTATAGAAAAATGCCTGGAGTGCGCCAATGCCTGCATGCACTGTGCCGCGTCTTGTCTAAAAGAATCAGAAATTGATATGTTACGCGATTGTATACGGCTGGATTTAGAATGTGCCGCAGTCTGTAACGCAACTGCCAAGCTTATGCAGCTAGGGAGTAGCTATTCAAATACGATTGCGGAGCTCTGTTCGCAACTATGCAATGCTTGTGCAGAGGAATGTGAAAAACACGCCGCGCATGGTATGGAACACTGTGCCGAATGTGCACGTATCTGTCGGGAATGCGCGGACATTTGCATATCCATGAGCACAGCAGCATAATTGCTTATTGCAATCCTATTAAAGTAAATGCGATGGCACGCTTCGACTTTAATAGGATTTGTTCTTTCGACTTTTACCTCTAGGCCTAACTCTATCAGGTATTTTTATATTCGCATTCCAGTATTTAACCCTACAACCAAAACCTAAGCAAAGCGTTCATACAACAGACATTTAAAATTAAAAATGATGAACACTTACACCACATCACCTTACAGGGGACCAGGTCTCCTCGTAGCAATTATGCTAATAAATAGCAATCCAGGTATGCCCGGAGAAGATGATAACATCCCTTATTCTTCTCAAAAGAAGGAAGAATCCAGGGAGCAATCTCCAGATGATCATGAGGTTGAAAACCTACCACCTGAACAGCCTGATGTCTATCCGTTAAAACGCGAAAAACCAGAAATAACAGAGATTGATGAAAACGAATCTACGGAACGCCCAGAGAGCGACTCAATAGAAGCACCTGTACCTGATATTGATGAAATCGAACCGGATACGGATCGGGAGATAGATACAGATTACCTTGCGGGACAAGAAGAAAACGATTAGCTTCCCTAACTCATACCTTAAGGTTTAACCTCAGCGAGAGGGTTGATTGAGATACCCTTTTCTCACTTTACGTATTTCTTGCTGCAGGTTAAACAGTTCGGGCAAAGCCTTA
>JAITLW010000061.1 GCA_031277715.1 Sphingobacterium sp.
GTAGAGCAATACACTTTTAATGTATGGGTCCTGGGTTCGAATCCCAGCGGGATCACAAAAAAGCCTCACTTGAAAAGTGAGGCTTTTTTTGTACTTCTATATCTGGATGAGAACACAGAGCTTCCATTCCAGAAAGTTCAAGGTTATGTTTTCGGTTCCATAGGCTGAACCAATCCGTCAACCAGCGGATAACAGCGTAAAAGAACTACTTCTCTACGTTTAAGCCTTTTCTTATAATTTTATCCATTTTTCTACCCTTCGCCAGTTCATCCACCAGTTTATCCAAGTACCGCACCTTTTGCGTCAAAGGATTTACAATATCCTCAACACGGTAACCACAGATTACTCCCGTTATCAAAGAAGCATTAGGGGGCAGTTTTGCTTTACTGAAAAACTCCTCAAAACTTGCTTTGCTCTGAATCAGGGCTTCAATTTGCATAATATCCAATCCTGTCAACCAATAGATAACCTCCTGTAATTCCTCCCTAGTACGTCCCTTTTTCTCTATTTTCGTTATATAATGCGGATATACTGATGCAAACGTCATCTTTGCTATTCGCTCATCCTGCGCGCCTGAATTATTCATAATATATACAATATTTTAAATTACTTTTTCCTTACTAATTTCCTGTTTGCTGCTTATCTTTGGTAAAAACTGAAACTCTAAATTAGAAAAATTAATAGCACACTTTATCGTTTTACCCAAATTTAACTAAACATCTAGCGACTAATCATCTACAAAAGCTCCTAAACAGAAAAAGAAAAAAATGTAATTACTTTTTTATCTTTACCAGAGCGAGTTGAACAATACATCTATGGAACGTATTCGAAATTATTGGGAGATGCTAACACATATCGGTACCGATACGTCTATGTCTTACATGGATTTTAAGCGAGCACATATGGTCAATATGATTGCGTTACTATGTATTTTACCCGCCATATACTTTTCCATCACTAACTTTTACCAACAACGCCCTCTTCTTGCTCTGATTAATTTTTCCAATGGTTTATGTGACCTTATTGTCCTTTTACTCCAATACCGTCGCATGCACAACTATGCCAAATTAATGTTATTGTCAAGCAATTTTATTTTCTTCTTTGCGGGAGCAATACTCTACCATAACGGCGCTGAATATTTTCTACTCTGCATCTTAATCTCTTCAACGTTGCTCTATGACGACCGTCGTATACACCTGCTTTTCGCCTTAGCGGTTACAATAGCTATGGTATTGATCTACATTTCTCCAAATATAAATACCTTCGAGCAAGCTGTCCCCGTAGCTCGGGTACTATACAACATTATTTGTTCAATTATCTTTATTGTCGTTTCCGTCAATTTCTTCTTACAGATCATCTATAGCAACATGAAGAAAATAGAAGATCAACGTCGTAGCCTACAATCCATCAACAAGGACAAAGAAAAGATTTTTTCGATTATAGCCCATGATATCAAGAGCCCATTTGCAACCTTAGAAACAATGGTTGTAGCACTAGAGCAACAAGTACTCAATAATAGTATATCCCCTGACTTTATCCGTCAATTACGATTACGGATAGTCCAACAGAACCAAGTGCTCGACGACCTTCTTCAATGGGGTAGCAGTAGCTTACAGGGAATTGCTAATGCCCCCGCTCCATTAATGATCAAACCTATCGTAACTGATATTTTGATTGCATTTGAAGAACAGATACTTGTAAAACAATTAAGCCTCAAGATAAGCATCCCTGAAGAGGAACAGGTATTGGTAAATAAAGACCACTTAACTATTATTCTGCGTAATTTTATCAGTAACGCAATCAAATTCAGCTACGTTACTGGTGAGATACACATTTTCACTTCAACCGACAAAGACTTTACATTTATCCACATCAAAGACCAAGGCATTGGAATCAACCCTTCCAAATCTGCACTTCTATTTAATGAAATTCAGCGCAAATCTCTCGGGACGGGAGATGAGCCCGGAGCGGGCGTAGGTTTGATTTTATGTAAAGACCTGATCGAAAGAAACCAAGGTATTGCACATATACAAAGTACGCCTAACAAAGGTTCAATATTCACAGTAGGACTTCCGACTCACCGTAAAAAAGAGGAAAACCCAGAGCAAGAAGCATCAGAAGCTCCTATGACAATAAGCGCACCACGGCCAAAAGAAGTAGAGAAGATCCTCTAGATGATTTAACAATCTATACCGGCTTGCCATTAGACAATATCCCACTCCCATACACTATGGTATCCATTCACCGATTCTACATAATCTAAAAAACCCTTATAAAAAGCATGCTGTCCGATAGTGCTACTATCTCCTATCACAATGAGTTTTTTCTTAGCTCGCGTCAGAGCAACATTTATACGCCTTACATCCGACAGAAAGCCTATATTCCCTCCTGCATTACTACGTACTAAACTGATATAAATAATATCTTTTTCCTGTCCTTGAAAGCCATCTACGGTACTCACCTGAAGATCAATACCTGACACCCCTTCGACATTAGACAATAATGTCTTCAATCGATTCGCCTGTCCCCTATAAGGAGTTATAACCCCTACACTAGGCAACATTGCTTCGCTATATACCCCCTCCAATTGGGTCATTAATCCTACAAGGTGATTTACTAGAAAATCTGCTTCCTCTTTATTTGACAATGCTCCCTCTTCTTCCCTTTCTTCAAATCCGGCACCTGCAGTATCAATGAAAACAATAGGCTGCGTATCATCCATCAACCGCCACTCCGCAGCTGATGGCGCTGCCTTCAACATTCCATCATAGATCGTTATTGAAGGATATGTCATGATCTGACTATTCATCCTGTATTGAGTATCTAGAAAGGAGACTGCGTCCGGATATTTCTTTACTAACTTTTCAAACAACGTATTAAAGAGTTGTCTACTCTCTTTTTCATCCGACTTTATGGTAGGGGGCAATTGACAATGGTCACCTGCCAATAGCAGACGGTCTGCCTTTAAAATAGGAATCCAACAAGCAGGCTCAAGCCCCTGAGCTGCTTCATCAATAACTACCGTGTGAAAGCGCCTATCACGGATATGCGGGTGATTTGCACCAACCAACGTAGCTGCGATAACTTGTGCTGTACCCAATATATCTTCTATTACGTAA
>JAITLW010000137.1 GCA_031277715.1 Sphingobacterium sp.
CCAAAGCGCCCTAGCAGGCGCCACAGCAGCCGACATCCTCATCCTGACCAGTGGATCGGGCAAATACCACATAGACAGCTTCCTTTGCGATCTGGACACCTCCGAGAAACTGATTATTATTGCTTCTGTCCGTGACCTCGATAGTGTAAAGCAGGATATCACACACCGCATCGATGCTCATTTCAATAAGTTACAGCCTTTTTCACAGGAAGACTTCAACACCCTAATCGATAATACCATTGCAGCGGCTATTGCTAAGCATTCTGGAGAGGAACAGTCAACAGAAAGGCTCAGCGAACTTAAAAGCGAATAAAACGAGAACAACGTAAAGCATCGCACAGAGCCTCTACAAAGAGGACAAAAAAGGGGTTAAAAATATTTTCTTACCTTTGTCCGCTGTGCGCCATTTCATAATTTCCATTTTCATAGCGCTGTAGTCCCATCATATAATTCAAAGCGCACATCGGTTGTCTACACTTGAAAATCCCGGAGCAGGAAATTATTTCACCCCTATTTCGAAAGAAAAAAGCCTCCTTCTGAAACAAAACCGGCCCATTCCCTGTTTTTGTTTCAATACACATGATGATCAAATTTCCAAAAATAAGAACCACCCTCAGTAAAGGCGTCACGCTACCCAGCCTGATTTTTATCCTTGGTATCTGTTTACTATCCGCAGCCTTTCCTCTACTGACCGAAGATCTACTGAACACCGTCAAATCCTTTATATTTATCAATCTTAACTGGGTATACGTCTGGGCCGTGACCATCTTTGTCATCTTCCTCGTCTACCTTATGTTTAGCAAATACGGGGATATCAAACTCGGTAGCAACGACAGCAAGCCACAATATTCGTTTTTCTCCTGGGTATCCATGCTTTTTGCCGCAGGTATGGGGATCGGCCTTATGTATTTTAGTGTCGCTGAGCCGATGCAGCATTACTCGGATCCGGTATTCGACGGCAACACCCTGATCAATCGCGCTAAGAACGCACAGTTATATACCTTCTTCCATTGGGGAATACATGCCTGGGCCATATACGGTATGGTCGGTCTGTCCTTAGCCTACTTTGCACACCGCTACCGATTGCCATTATCCCTCCGTAGCGGATTCTATCCCCTCTTAAAAGACAAAATCAGTGGTCGCTGGGGCAATGCCATCGATGTATTCGCGCTATGCAGTACCTTCTTTGGAATCACCACCACGCTCGGATTTGGTGTCGTACAGATTACTTCTGGACTCGAGACCCTTAATATTATTCCAGAGAGCAGCTTCAGCTACCAGGTCGCCATTGTCGCTATACTCGTATCGCTGTCCATTTTCTCCGCTGTATCTGGTGTAGACAAAGGGGTACGTATACTCAGCAATGTCAATGTAGCCAGTGTTATCGTGCTCCTTCTTGCGGTACTAGCGCTCGGCCCCACGGTCTACCTGATTGGTAGCTTCACCGAAGGACTGGGTAACTATTTCAACAACTTTTTCAACCTCACCTTTGGTACACACGTCTACGAAGAAGATACGCTACCCTGGTTCTACAACTGGACCATCCTGTACTGGGCATGGTGGATCTCCTGGTCCCCTTATGTGGGGCTATTCATTGCCAAAATATCCAAAGGACGTACCATCCGCGAATTTATTGCCGCGGTGCTCATCCTACCGACACTGTTCAATTTTATATGGATGTCTGTTTTTGGAAACAGCGCTATGTGGATCGACCTTAATATTGCCGATGGGGCATTGAGTAAACTGGCGACAGACCCCGATGCACTGATGTTCCGCTTTTTCGAATACCTGCCTCTGTCCACCGTGTTTAACTTTGCCACTATTCTGATCATCGTGATATTTTTCGTCACCTCTGCCGACTCCGGTATCTTCGTGATGAATGGAATCGCCACCAAGAATGCTAAGATATCGCCCAAATGGCAGATTATATTCTGGGGAGTACTGTTGGCCACACTGGCTCTCTTGCTACTCAATGCTGGCGGTTTACAGGCCCTGCAGAGTATGACCCTGATTACGGCCTTACCCTTTTCCATTATTGTACTTTTATTTATTGTCAGCCTGGTCAAGGCACTGGCTATCGACAGAAGCTACTACGAAAAAGACTTTTCGGCTTCGACCGTTCCCTGGTCCGGAGAATCCTGGAAAGAACGCCTGAAACAGATTGTATCCTTTAAGGATAGCAAGACCGTGGATAAGTTTATACAGACTACTGTACGCGCTGCCTTCGACGAGTTGCAGGCCGAGTTTCAGTCCAACGGTATTGAGGCCAAGATCAATACCCACGAAGATCCCACACGGATCGAGATTGAAATCCACCACGATGTCGTCAACAACTTTATCTATGGTGTAGAAAACCGCGCCCGTGAGGTATCGGACTACCTGCTAACCGAGGAGAATCTGCCGGATATACGCGAAGAGGAAAACCATTTTCCCAAATCCTATTTTGGCGATGCCCGCGAGGGATATGACGTACAGCTATTCACCAAAAATGAATTGATATCCGATGTCCTCAAACACTACGAGCGCTTTATCGAAATTATTGTAGAGCAGCGCAACGAAATGTTTATCAGCATCAACGCCAACCGGCGGATGAAGTAACTTACTTCTTCCGTTTGGCACGTTCCTGTTCCAAGAGCGACTGTAGTTCCATCAATAGCTCCGGTCGCTCTTGAGCGAGATTGTTGCGTTCGCCGATATCCGCTCCGAGATCATACAGTTGCGGGCTCTTGTTATTCCCTAGTTCTGTCTTGGTATGCGGGTCATAGGCAGCCCCGCCGCTTGGTGCAATGTACTTCCAGTTTCCCTTACGAATCGCCAAGGTTCCTGCCTGCTGCACATAGACCTCTCTTCCCCTATCACGTTGCCCCAGCAATGTAGGGAGCAACGGTTCGCTGTCTACTGCAGTTGAAGGACGCTGCTGTCCCAACAGTGCTGCCATAGAAGCCAGTACATCCACCTGACTGATCAGTGCGCCCGATACCTTCCCTTTTGCCACCCCTGGTCCATGTACAATAAAAGGGACACGCGTACCTCCTTCAAAGACACTGTACTTGCCTCCGCGCAGAGGTCCTGCCGGTAGATGTCCATTAAGTTGCTCCACAGCACCGTCCACATAGCCATCATCCAATACTGGCCCATTATCACTCGAAAAGATAACAATGGTATTGTCTGCGATACCCAGAGACTCCAGTTGTTGCATGAGTTGCCCTACCGTCCAGTCCATCTGTAATATCGCATCTCCTCGATAACCCAAGCCACTTTTCCCCTTAAAATACGTCGCCGGCATACGCGGCACATGCGGTTCGGTCATTGTAAAAAACAGAAAGAAAGGTTTTTTGTGGTGCTGCTCGATAAAATTCTGCGCTACCGACAGAAAAGTTGTCGTCAGCTCCTCGTCTACCCAGCGTGCCTGTGTGCCGCCTGTCATATACCCTATGCGCCCGATTCCATTCACAATTGTATTATCATGCCCCTGATTGGGAGATGAAAGCATCTTCAACAGTTCAGGATGCTCCTTGCCGGTTGGATCTGTGCCTATCTTTTTATCGTAATTGACCGAGATCGGATCTGCTGTATCCAGTCCTACTACGTGGTGGTTTTCCATAAATACCGTCGGCACACGGTCTGCTGTCGCCGGGAAAATAAAAGAATAGTCAAACCCGACCTCATTAGGCCCCGGCTTTACCGCGGTGTTCCAATCCTTCTCCACTTGGTCCCCCAGCCCGAGGTGCCATTTGCCCACAATCGCTGTACTATATCCTGCATTTTTAAATACTTTGGGCAGTGTCACCTCATCCGTAGGTACGATCAGCTTCGCGTCTCCCGGTAATATCCCCGTTCCCTCCTGTCTCCAGGGGTATCTCCCCGTCATCAATGCATAGCGCGAGGGCGTACAGGTTGCCGATGTACTATGTCCATTGGTAAACCGTGTCCCCTCCTCCGCCAACCGGTCCAGATGCGGCGTCTTTATCTTGGTCGCGCCATAACTGCCCAGATCTCCATAACCAAGATCATCGACATAGATAAAAATAACATTGGGTTTACGCTGTTGCGCATGCACAATCTGCCCCGGAAAACTCATTAAAGCTACTATAACAGCCAGCATAGGGCCTATCATACTACTGGGAATTCGAATCATAAAATCAGAAATGGTTGAAGGTCTAAATATAGCAAAGAATCTGCAAATCCGCTTTACCATACGGACTATTAACCCCAGCTTAACCAAACCATAACAATCTATTATTCAAAGCACAGCACTATCTTAACACAGACCCTATAGATTTGTTACAAACACAAACTCACACTATGTCTACAGCTACACTCCGTACATTCAGGCCGCTACTGTGCCTTCTTCTCTCCGCCTTGATTCTTTTGTTGCATCAGCAGGCCCAAGCCCAGGGCACACAGGCCTCTATCAACGGACGTGTCACCGACGAACAGGGCAATACGGTGAGCAATGCAACGGTACGCATACGAAATGCGTCCACCGGATTCACCACCAGTACCCTCACCAACGAACGCGGGATGTACGACCTCAAGCAACTACCGCTGGGCGGTCCCTACACCGTGACGGTACAGTCCCTGGAAAAGGGCGAAGGATCGGCCGCTGGTGTGCAGCTGAACCAGGGTGATGTCGCCTTGGTCAATATCGCTCTTATATCCAGCTCACGCCTATTGGATGCAGTAGAAGTACGGGCCAATGCATTACAGAATACCAAAGACTATCTGGGGGCAGCCACCGCGTTCTCCTCCAAAGATATACGTTCATTACCCGTCAACGGACGTAATTTTACGTCCCTCACGGATCTATCCCCATTGGCTCGAGGCGGCAGCATCTCCGGACAGCTCGGCTCCTCGACCAATTTTACCATCGATGGCATGAATGCCAAGAACCCTACATCTGCCGGAGCGACCACTAGCCGCAGCGGCGCTCCGTATTCCATCTCTATGGAAGCTGTACGCGAATTTAAAGTCGTGACCAACCAATACGATGTCACCTTTGGCCGCAGTGGAGGTGGTACCATATCCGCAGCCACTAAAGCAGGTACTAATACCGTCACGGGTTCCGTCTTCGGCTTTGGCCGTGCAGACTGGCTGACCAGCAATTACGATATCCGGGGCAATAAGCGTATCGGCGACTACTCTACCTACCAGTTTGGATTCTCGTTGGGTGGCCCGATCATCAAAGACAAGCTGCACTATTTTGTTGTGTGGGACCGACAGCAGGACAACCGCTCCCTATTGATCGCTGATGTACGCTCTACCTCCAACGAAGAGCTCTATAAAATCAGTGCCACGACACTAGACCGCTACATGGGTATTGCCCGCAATAAATACGGTGTATCCGATCAGCCACAGACGGGTGCTATTGCCAAAAAAAGAACTTCTGATGCGGTATTCCTACGCCTGGATTACCAGCTCAATGAAAAGAACCTATTGACCATCCGCAACAATCTCACTTACGATTACAACCCTATGGGGCTGGGCGACAATACCAATATCAATATTCTGGAATCCTGGGGGAATGACAAAAACTTTGACAACAGTCTATTGGCGACATTGCGGACCTCTATCTCTCCACGTATCACCAACGAGCTCAAAGCACAATACCTCTACGTGTACCAGAACAGTACACAGAGTGACCTCATCGGCAAAAATTATATCCCCCGTGCTATTGTAGAAAACGTATCGTCGGATATCAATGGCAAGTCACTCGCCACCAACATACAGCTGGGCGGACATCGCTTTGCGCAGGAAAGCTTCCGCAATCATGTATTTCAAGTATCCAACAATCTTTACTACGATACTGATTTTGCCAAATACACTTTTGGCGCAGACCTCATGGCCACACGCTCCAGCTCGATCTATGGGTCAGAGGTGAACGGTCGCTTTCACTACACCACTACTGCCAAGACCGCTACCACAGCTGAAATCCCGGCCTTAGATAACTTTGAAAATCTAAGACCCTACCGTTACTACCGCGAGGTCCCCCTCAAAGATGATATCACGGTCAAAGGCACTATTGCCAATATTGGTCTTTATGGACAGATGAAAAAGAATCTGATGGCGGGTCTGGAAATGACAGCGGGTGTACGTCTAGACTATGCATCCTATCCCAAAGCCACCTTCAATCAACTGGTATACAACGAGCTCGGCATACGTACCGACAATAAGATCAGTTCCTTTATCGTGCAGCCTAGATTACAGTTCTCCTGGGATATCAACGAGAATCAGACAGACTTCCTCCGTGTAGGTGCAGGTATCTTTGCTTCAGACCTCAACAACTATGTCATCATCAACAACCTGACATTCGACGGTTCTAATCTAGCTACTGTCGACGTACGTGGTAACGATGTGCCTACGCCCGATTTTATCAACTACCGCAAGGACAAAAGCACGATCCCGTCTCTCGCCCAGCATCAGCTACCGACCATCAACTATACTGGCGACGATGTCAAAGTACCTACCGTTTACAAAGCCAACATCAACTATAGTAAGTTTATCACCGACAGGGTTAAAGTGGGTATCACTGGCTATATGACACTGGGACGCAACAACTACACCTATATCGAACGCAACATGGTCGACCAACCGTATTTTCGTCTTGCCAACGAAGCCAACCGCGGGGTATTCGTACCTGCTGACCGCATCGATAGCAAGACCGGGCAACCTGACTGGAAAGATGGACGCAAATCGGATAAACTAGGCCGTGTACTGGAGCTTACCAGCATCGGCAAAATCAACCAATATGCCGTGGTACTCGACGCCACCTACAACTATTTCAAGGACGGTACCATCACGGCCAGCTACACCTGGAATGATACCAAGGATAATACCTCTTTCAATGGTAATGTCGCCAATACCGCGACCCTCGTACAGCCTGTCGTCGACGATCCGCGCGATCTCAGCATGATCACCTATTCGGACAACCAGTTTCGCCACAAAGTGGTCGCCTACGGTACACTGCCCACATTCTACGGGGTAGCCGTCGGTGTACGCTACACGGGCCTTGGGGGTACACGTTATACCATCCGCTCGGGTGCCAATACCAATGGTGATTTCGTAACTCCGGACAATGATTTGGCTTATATCTTTGACTGGACCAACACTGCACTGCCAGAAAACATCATCAAAGGGTTTAACGGAATTCTAGACAATCCGGAGGCCAGCCAAAGTCTAAAGGACGTATTGACAAAATATAGAGGCCGTATTGCAGAACGCAACGCCGGAGAGAACAGTTTTTTCGGAACTGTTGATATCCGTATCGCCCGCAACTTCAAATTCTACAAAACACATGGCATAGAGATTTCTGCGGAGATCTTCAATTTTGGCAATCTCCTGAACAAAGAATGGGGAGTAAACCACTCTTTGGGCAACCAGACCCTGTATAAAGTCGACTCCTTTGATGCAGCCAAACAAGAGTTTGTCTATAGCGTCAATTCAGTAGGTGCCAAAGGTTACTCCGGCAATCCTTACCAGATACAGCTCGGACTACGATACGCTTTTTAAAAAGGAGCAGTCCGCTTCAAACAGAAATCCCACTCACCAATTATACAATCGGTGAGTGGGATTTTATCATTAGCTATTTCACAGAGGCAGCTTCTTCCAGAAGCTTTTTCGCATTCAGCGAACCTACTAGCTTATGCTTAATGTGACCGTCCCCATCGATAAAAAACATCGTAGGGAAAGAAGTGACTCCGAATTTTTTGAACAGCTCTATCCCTTCTCCTTTTTCCATATCGATTTTTAAGTTAATGAAGTTTGCATCAAAATACTTCACTACCGAAGGATCCCTAAACGTATTATCATCTAACCATTTACAGGGCCCGCACCAATCGGTAAAGCAATCGATAAAGACAAGCTTTTTTTCTGCCTTCGCTTTATTCAGGGCCTCCTGATATCGAATCTGTTGGAAATTGATCAATTCTCCTTTTTCTTCAAGTTCGAATAACACACGGTTTAATACCTCTACCGAATTGGCTTCGGACTCTGGGATATAAGCTGTCATCAGCGTTTTTGCCCGATTTGCCAATGCCCGGTCATCTTTAAACGTAGCCATAGTAAGCATCATCAAAAACCGGTCACTTTTCGTGATATTAGGGAATTCTGATTCATAAGCATCTATTATTGCTGAAGATTTATTCGTCGCCTGTGCATCCGCTATTTTTACTAGTGCCCCTATCCCTAGACTATCCGGTAGCCCGATCTCGCTTATCCTTTTCTTTAACGCTAGATAAGTTGCTTCGTCATATTTATTTTGCTTCATATGATATCCGTTGGCGTAGGGAATAAGTGCTAAACGCACAAATCGGTAGATCATAGCATTGACCTGCTCCCGGCCAATTCGCTTCGCAAAATCACTCTTGTGAGTAATCAGATACTGAACCTTTACATCATTGATATCCATAGCATAGCGTTGGTATAAAAACAGATTTTCCGGATTCATTTTTTCTGTGGCACTCAATTGCTCAAAATAGCCATTGACTATCTCAAATCCCTTTTGCTCATTACCACTCTTCATGATCTCGAGCGCATAGTCATTTATCAGCGCAGGCGTACGCTCGCCTTTATCATAACGTTGCGCTAACGCATCAGGATGACGGGTGGGATCCAGGTTCTTCTCTAGGGTTTCCAAAAATCCTTTAGCGGGTTGAGCACCCGAGAACCTGAACTGCTCTTGCTCCTTCCCATTCAACACCACAAATGTAGGGTACGCCTTTATTTTATACCTTTTGGCCAAGTCTATTCCCTCCCCCTTTTCAGCATCCACTTTCACCGTCAGGAAATTCTTATTCATATAACCGCTTACCTCAGTATCTGTAAACACCTCTTTGTCCATAGTCTTGCAGGGACCGCACCAAGTGGTATAAAAATCGATAAAGATCAGTTTATTACTTTTCTTTGCCTCCATCAGTGCCTCTTGGTAAGACGTCAGTACTCTGAGGGGCTGTTGCGCTACAGTCAATAAAGGGCAACAGATAATACATATCCAGAATGTTAATTTGTTCATCATTTTTATTTTAATGTGTAGTATTTCTCCAGTTCATTTTTCTAATTCGTGACAATCCAGACCAAACGGTGCCGGTATCTTCTTTTAACTCAATAGTATTCGTGTTATTCTGGAGGATCATCTTACGAATAGTACCCTGCGTCTGTGGGCTATACGTAGCCACATAAAGATCTAAACTAGTGGCGCTAGCTTGAATATCCGCATGGAGCATTGTGATTTCCTCTCCAAAATCTTTAATTGTAATAATTCGTTCGTTGCCCGAATTATAGTCGTAGGCATACAGGACACTCCCTATTGCAAAATACATCGCAGTACGTGTACTGGCGAAGGCAAACAAGCGGGACTGGCCCAATGCCGCGTTAAAGCGATCGGGAATGGTGTAGCCATTTTTTTTACTTGGCGCGCCATATGCTGAAAACTTATAGATATAATGGTGACCTGCCGCATCTTTCATCAACGCAAACACATTGCCGGTAGAAGCGCCTCCATCGGTATTTTTAGTATTCTCTGCATAAATCAATCGCCTACCCTCGGGTTGGTTCCAGGGGAAAAGATCGTCTTTTCCATCTGCCATCACTGTCAGATTAGTCGCACTCGAAGACGAGGTGCGCAGGAATCTATTGCTGTCCTTATCAAAAACGACGTAACCTGACAGCCCACTGTTACCGCCATGCATGATATAGGGGGCCAGTTTTATCAGTGGATCGCCGTCGACAACAGACAACCTATTGACTGGATTGCCATAGATATCTCCCGAAATGATTCCTGCGGTAAAAAGATCTCCGGTATTGGTCAGTATCACACGTTGACTACCTATGACTGAGCCATTGGTGGCCGCTACCTTTGGAGCATAATCTACAGGAAAGATAGTGGACGGAAAACTATAACTAGAGAACATCAGTCTCGCAAACACATTACGTTCCGAAGATTCAAAAGTCGATGTATTGACATAGTATCCTGCCTCTGTCCCTGCGACCCATAATTTTGCCTCAGATGGCCGACTGGAGCCTCCGGTATGAAATATATTAACAGCTCCTTTAAACTTTGGCAATCCCTTATCGGCTATCAATCCTTTCAGGATTACCGTATCTGCTCCCGAGCGCATCACTACCATCTCTACCGCAGCATAGCCTTCCTCGTCTTCGCCTATTAGCAAAAAACCAGTTGCTGTCTGTGTCGTTACCGTTAGTGATGTACGTGTGCTCCACGTAACATCGGTCTCCTTGTCCGTAACTTTGTAGTACAGGCTATAACTACCCGGATAGGCGGAAACAAAATAATCTAACGCACGCGCCCTACCCACAATAACCCCTGCCCAATCGGCATCTGTAGTAGGAATACTCTTCACCAACTTCCATTCGTAACTGTACCTTTCTGGCGTTTCTCCCGATTTAGTGAAGTTAAGTTCCGGCTCTATCTTCAAGACCTCTTCATAGGTCGATGTATAGCTTGTGGCTATGCCTCCAAAAGCGATTTCATTGATCTCTTTATAATCATAACTCCCTAGGTCTTTACTACATCCGCCGAATACAAGTATAGCCATGAGG
>JAITLW010000141.1 GCA_031277715.1 Sphingobacterium sp.
GCTCTTCCGATCTACACTTTTGAGGTCATTGACGATTTTGTTGAAATCATTGCTGACAGTGCCTACGCCGATTCTTCATTTGCCGCAGATGAGTTAAGCGCAATTATCTCTTGTTGGATAGAACAACTGCCCAAAAAGAGAAAAGAGATATTTAAATTCAAATTAGAGAATGACCTATCCACTGCCGAGATCAGTGCGCTTTTAAATATATCTCCAAAAACGGTTCAAAACCAACTCCTCAATTCAAAAGCAGAGTTAAAAGTAGTGCTAAAAAAAATATTTACTTTTATTTTGGGAGTCTAGTACCTTTTCTTCGACATATAGATAGACGCGTATAAACCTAATGTCTATTTTATGTCGAAGAATTCATTAAAAAAGAATCTCCAAGCACTCTTTTCACGCTACATGCGGGGACAAGCAACAAAATCAGAACAAGATTTTGTGGAGACATTCTATGCCAATCTCAGTAAATACGAAAAGAAAGATAATATAGACTCCGAAATAGGACAGTCTCTAAAAAAGGCTATTGACAATCGTTTGGATACTTCTCCTGTTTATAAAAGCTCCTCCTTTAATCGATATGTTCGCACACTCGCTGCTATTTTAATAGCTACGTTGGTGTGTGGGGCTGGCTACTTCTGGCTAGTTCGTGATAAAGCTCCAATTCTCGTACAGAACCACGTAAAAGAGTCTTCTACTATAGGCACATTGCAAATTGTCAAAGACGGTGTTTCTTACAATATGGATGGAACGCTTCCAGAAGGAATGTCTGTTGAACAAATAGATCAAGAGAAAGTCATCGTTGTCAAATCATCTGCCTCATTAGTAAGAGATCAACCTCTTCGAATCCATAATCCCAACCGCGAGACGATGACGCTACAATTATCAGATGGCACGAAACTTTGGTTAAATCAAGCTTCGACTATCCTAGTGGATCCTGATTTTGATAGCGGAGTACGTGATGTGCAGGTCGAAGGCGAAGTTTATTTCAACGTAAAGCCTAGGCTATCCAACAGCAAATCCGTTCCTTTTAGGGTAAACAGCGGCTTACAGCAGATCGAGGTTCTAGGAACCTCATTTCTCGTCAATGCAAATGGGGACGAAAAACAAGAAATTACACTGGTTGAAGGTAAAGTAAACCTCAAGCATCGTTTTTTTAATAGCTCCATTATACTCCAACCCAATCAGAAAGCCACTGTTTCCAAAGAGAATTCCCATATCTCAGTGAGCCAAGCTACCGAGGTACACAAAATTGACGCCTGGCGCAAAGGGCTTTTCTCTTTTGAAGAAGAAAGTCTAGCTAGTGTTATAGCAGAGTTAGAGCGTTGGTATAATGTATCTATCACAGTCGACCCCAATGTACGCAATCAAAAGTATTCTGGTATTATCAGCCGTTACAGAGATGTTGCCGAGGTTTTCAAGTTGATAGAGTTGACCAACAACATTAGACTTATAGAAAAAGGAGGAAAAATTTATGTAATGCCTATCGAATCCAATTAGACTATCGAAAATATAGGGATGCTACGAACATCCCTATTTGATCGGTTACGGAGTAACCTATTTAAATTCTTACCAATTTAAACACTACAAATGTATAAAACACGAACCAATTTTCGCACTAGAGGGAGGGGAAATACTTTTCTGACAAAGTTTTTCCTCGCTGGTATCTTTACCTTCTTCATTTACATAGCTACCGTGGATGCCCAACAAAGCATTCAGATGGATTTTAAAAGTCGGAGCATTAAGGATATCTTTAAAGAGCTACATCAAGTTGCAGGTGTAAAATTCATCTACTCATCTACAGATTTTAACGCAAACAAGCTTATTACAGCGAAGTTTGAAAGCGCAACCCTGGATCAGATTCTTGGCAAAGTACTTGAAGGTTTACAGGTCAATTACGTAATTCAGGACAATACAGTCATTATCAAGAAACGCGAAATCAGCTCTACTAAAGGGCAATCGTCTCGTGTTATCAAAGGGCAGGTGAGTGATGAAAAGGGAAAAGCACTTCCGAATGTGACTGTCAGGAGCTCCTCGTCCGGAGAGAGTATCATGTCCGATTCTCAAGGTAATTTTAGTATAGGAGTCATCGATAACAGTTACCTCACATTAACGATGTTGGGGTACGAGGCCCTGCGTTTAGAGATCGATAAGCGAGATGCATATTCGCTTCGAATGATCCCATCCCATCAAAAACTCGAAGAAGTCGTTGTCAATGTAGGCTACGGCACCGTTCACAAGAGCGACTTGACTGGCGCTGTGGCCCAGGTCAAGATGGACGAACTGAATCAAGCACCTGTTGCCTCCTTAGATCAGGCCCTGGCAGGGCGTATTGCGGGGGTGCAGGTCAATAGTTTCGAAGCCCAACCAGGAAGCACGGCCGAGATTACCATACGAGGAGGCAATTCCCTGACACAGAGCAATGCTCCCTTATATGTTGTTGATGGCTTTCCAATGGAAGATTTCTCGATATCATCCCTAAATCCCGCTGATGTAGAATCTATCAACATTCTGAAGGATGCTTCAGCCTCAGCTATTTATGGTTCTAGAGGTGCTAATGGCGTCATTATTATCGAAACAAAAAAGGGCAAGCCCGGTACGCCAGAGATTGCTTACCAAGGTTATTACGGCATACAGTCTCCGATCAAACGGATGCAGATGATGAATCCGTATGAGTTTGTCAAGTATCAGTTAGAACTGAGCCCGGAAGGATCCAAAAGTCTGTATTTGGATAAACCAGCCATGACCTTGGACGACTACAGGCAGGCTCCCTCGATAGACTGGCAATCACTTCTTTTTCGAAATGCCCCCATGCTCAATAATATGCTATCGGTCCGTGGAGCTAGCACACATACCAAATATGCATTTTCGGCATCCCATCTCAAACAAGACGGGGTGATTATAAACTCGGGTTTCAACAGGATGCAGTTTCGCGCCAATATGGAGCAGAATATAAGCAGCAAAATTAAAACAAGCCTGCAGATTAACTATGCCAAGGACAAAAATTATGGAACATTGGCGTCAGAGATGAAATCAAGCAGCAATGCATATGCCTCCTATTTGATGTATAGAATGCTGGGATATAGACCTGTCGCCAATGATGTTGATTTAGTCAACGAATT
>JAITLW010000146.1 GCA_031277715.1 Sphingobacterium sp.
CATGCCCCTAGTGATAATACCAATAAAGCGCAACCCATAAAATTTCTTGCGTACATGGCTTCTATTTTTTTAAATAATCAATTACCGCCATCACATCCTTTCCTCCCAACCCCTCCCGTTGAGCGGCGCTATAAGTATCGATCAATGGTTTGGTCAGCGGATAATCTGCCCCCGCCTCTTGTGCCAGCAATACATCTTTCAGCATCAGGTCCAGAGCAAATGCCGGGCTGTAATCATCTTTCAATAGTAGCGGTGTCTTCACCTTTGTAGCACCACTGCCACTTGCGCTTTCATTAATGATTTCCAGCATATCCGCCCGGGATACCCCCAGACTGCCAGAGAAAAGAACCGTTTCGGCCAATCCCTGATATAGCGTTGACAAGAAGTAATTGATCGCCAACTTTGCAGCGATTCCCTGCCCATTTGTTCCGACATGCTTGGTCAGCTTGCCCATTTTCTCAAAATAAGGCATGGCGCGTCCGATGTCAGAACTGTCACCGCCAGCCATAATGATCAGTGTGCCCTCCGTAGCTGGCATTGTACTGCCCGCGACAGGTGCATCCACAAACGATGCTCCCCGCTCCCGTACCCTTGCAGCCAACTCCTGGCTCAGCTTTTGGGAGATAGTACTCATATCCACAAAAAGCTTTCCTTTGATATCCTGCTTTGTAATGACCTCATATACCGCCGATACCGCTGCATCATTGGTCAACATGGTAAATACAATAGAATTGGATGCTACCAGGCTCTCCATATCGAGCGACACCACCGATTGCTGGGCAAAACCAGCAGCCTTCTCCGCTGTCCTGTTATATACCGTAAGCGGAAATCCCGCTTTTTCCAAATTCTTGGCCATAGGATATCCCATATTGCCCAGACCTATAAATCCTATATTTTCCATATCCATATCTTTTTCTATACATACTAGTATACGAATTTTTGGGCACACATCACGACTTGGCTCCCGATTATCTTCGTGAGGTCGCTTTCGAATAAAAGATATTTTTGTCTTTTATTAAAGGAATACCTATATTTGATTCATCAATCATCACAGAGATCAATAACAGTAAAATGGAAATAATATCTCTTCTAGAAAACATCAGCTATGCAGAAAATCATCCTTCTGCCCAGGTTTTGATCAATAATGCTTACAGCAAGGAAATCCGTATCACCTTTCGGGAGGGACAGGAAATGAAAGCCCACAAGGCTCCCTATCCTATTATTGTAGAGGTCGTCGAAGGTTTTATCGATTTTGGTGTCGGTGTCGAACGCTATCCTTTACCAAAAGGCTCGCTCATCAGTCTTGAGGGCAATATCGTACACGACCTTCGCGCTACAGCGGATAGTATCGTACGTCTTTCCCTTTACAAAGGCGACCAGATAGAGCGGGTACAACAAGCGGTAGAAGGACAGTAATCGATGGGGCTTTTTTCCAAAACATGTGAATATGCGATGCGGGCGGTTTTTTATATCGCCAGCCACTCCGCTGATGGGAGCCGTCCCGGAATCAAAGAGATTGCCGAAAACATCAATTCTCCTGAACATTTTTTGGCTAAAATACTGCAGAAACTCAGTAAAGGAGGGATTATATCCTCCATCAAAGGCCCTAATGGCGGTTTTTACATTGAGCCCAATGGATTGAAGCGTCCCTTAGCAGATATCATCACCTGCCTAGAAGGAGACGAAATATTCACGGGCTGTGGCATGGGACTCAGTTACTGCTCCGAAAGCAACCCCTGCCCTTTACATAACGAATTTAAGAAAGTCAGAAATCAGCTGACCCACATGCTTTATAATACCAGTATCGGGGAGTTTAACAGCGAGCTTTTGACAGGGGCCCTTACACTCAACAAATAGCTTTTTTTAAACCCTAATAAAGGATAAAAATATCCTCTATTAAATCGACGAGAAATCACTTTTGGACATCGCGCACCAAAATAGAAGACAAAAATATCTTTTAATAATTTAATATATCATGACAACAGATCAAATACAACTCGTAAAAAGCACGGTACCCATACTAAAGGAACATGGCGTATTACTGACCAGCCATTTTTACAAACGTATGTTCGTACACAATCCGGAGCTAAAACATGTTTTCAACATGGGCAATCAGCAGAACAGCAAACAGCAGACTGCCCTCGCTATGGCGGTACTCGCTTATGCCGAACACATTGAGAATCCGGCTGTACTGATGCCTGCTGTAGACCATATCGGTCATAAGCATACGAGTCTCGATATCCGTCCAGAGCATTATGCTATCGTCGGCCAGCATCTGATTGCTTCGATTTCCGAGGTACTGGGAGATGCTGCTAGTCCCGAATTGCTCGAGGCATGGACGCTAGCTTACCAACAGCTTGCCGCCATTATGAGTGGCCACGAACAAAAGATCTATAGCCAGCAGACCGCAAAAAAGGGCGGATGGACAGGATGGCGGCCATTTGTCGTACGCGAACGGGTCAAAGAATCTAACGAGATTACCTCTTTCTACCTTTATCCTTCCGACGGTGGTGATGTAGCCGACTACCTACCCGGACAGTATATCAGTCTTCGTTTGTTCCTTCCTGAGCTCAATCTCCTACAACCACGTCAATACAGTATCTCCTGCTCTCCCAATAGAAAATACTATCGGATTTCTGTAAAACGGGAGGCAGGCAGCCAGCACCCCGATGGCATGATCAGCAATCGTCTTCATGACCATATCTACGCGGGAGATATCGTCGAGCTGACTGCTCCGGCGGGCTCCTTCGTCCTAAACAAACAGACCCCATCACGCAAGGTCTTCATCAGTGGTGGTGTAGGACAAACGCCCCTACTATCCATGCTGGAAGATATCGTCGCTACACCAGATACACAAGGCGTACCGCCCGTAACCTGGATCCACGGATGCCGTAGTGAGCAGGTACATGCTTTCAAGGACAAAATTGCAGAGATCTGTACAAGCTACAAACAGCTGGATCAACACATCTTTTACGAGAACGAACAATCTCCTGCAAAAAACCACTACCAAGGACGTGTCGAACTCGAAATATTAAAAAATGAAATATTAAAACCGGAGACCGATTACTATATTTGTGGGCCAGCTCCATTCATCAGCAAGCATTACGAATTCCTGATTGCCAATGGAGTACCTGTCGAAACCATACATTTTGAAGAATTCGGACCTGCATCCCTTCAATTGAACTAACAGGTCACAATTATATTTTTGTACCAAACCACTAACTATAGAAGGGTTTCTATCAGGCTGTACCTACTCTCACCGAGGAAGCTGTCTTTTAGAAGCCCTTTACTCCGCAAATAATCGTTTACGACGGATACAGCACATTTTCCATCCCTTATTATCTGACTTTCACCTTGTTTATTATCGAGAATTTATCTAAGTTTAACGCTCAATAATTATAACATTAAACTACAATGATAGAAGTCAAACCGAATCCTTCCATGCTTGCTCACCAAGGCAGCTATGGCGAGTATGGGGGAGCGTATATTCCACCCGTATTAGAGAAACAATTACAACAGCTCGCTGATTTTTTTGACAACGAAACACAAAAAGCTGAGTTCAGCGAAGAATTCATTCAACTGCTGAAAAACTACGTTGGAAGACCTTCTGCCCTATTTCATGCTAAAAATCTAAGTGAGTATGTAGGCTCTAAAATATACTTAAAACGCGAAGACCTCAACCATACCGGATCGCACAAGATCAACAACTGTATCGGTCAGATCTTGCTTGCCAAGAGAATGGGAGCCAAAGAGATCATTGCCGAAACCGGTGCTGGCCAGCACGGGGTTGCTGCTGCTACAGCATCCGCATTGTTAGGCATCCCTTGTAAAGTATTCATGGGTGCTATCGATGTCGAGCGCCAAGCCCTCAACGTAAGACGTATGCGTCTACTGGGCGCAGAGGTAATCGCGACAGAACTAGGTAGCAAAACCCTTAAAGACGCTGTCGATGCTGCTTTAGGTTACTATATTGAAAATCCAACATCCTTCTACCTATTGGGGTCGCATGTAGGGCCACACCCTTACCCTAAGATGGTCGGCTACTTCCAGTCCGTAATCGGTCAGGAAGCCCGTCAGCAGATCCTTGCATTTGAAGGACGCTTGCCGGATAGCATTTTTGCTTCCGTAGGTGGTGGTTCCAACGCGATAGGATTGTTCTCCGGTTTCTTAGAAGACAAAGAAGTATCTATCCATGGTGCCGAAGGTGGTGGCGATGGTACTTATCCAAACACGGCCGCTACCTTATCATTTGGCAAACCGACTGTATTCCAAGGTACACGCTCTTACTGCCTTGTCGATGACAATGGCGAGCCTATAGCTTCCAAATCTATTGCTGCAGGTTTGGACTACCCAGGGATATCACCGCAACATGCCTATCTAAAAGACACGAACCGTGCACAATACTACCCGGTTACGGATCAGGAAGCAATCGAAGCTTACAAATTATTATCCCGTCTAGAAGGGATTACCACTGCTATCGAAAGTGCACACGCTGTAGCTTTAGCCATCAAGTTACTGAAAGGTAAAAACGAATTGGCTATCGTCAATGTATCCGGTAGAGGAGACAAAGACGTCGAGCGCGAGATGTAATAGTTCTAACAGATATTTGTGCGGATGCAATCCGCACAAATATTTGTTAACTTTACACCCATGGCAATACTAACGAACACATTCAATACGCTACACAATACAGCGCCATTTTCGCAGATAAAGAACGAAGATTATATTCCGGCTTTCGAAGAAGCTATCCAAAAAACAAAGGACGAAGTAGACGCTATCGTCAATAATCCTGCTCCACCGACTTTTGAAAATACCGTAGAAGCCATGGCTTTCTCAGGAATGACCTTAGATCGTCTTTCCAGTATTTTCTTCAATCTCCATTCGGCCGAGACCAACGACGAATTCGAGAAGATCGCACAGGAGGTAGCTCCAAAGCTTTCCGAGCTGAGCAATGACATCACCCTCAATTTTGACTTATTCAAACGCATACAGCAGGTATATGAGCAACGTGCAGACCTTGGTCTCAGTACCGAACAGCGGACACTATTAGAAAAATCCTACAAGGATTTTGCCCGCAACGGGGCCCTGCTACAGGGCGAAGCCAAAGAAGAACTTCGTAAAATCGACGCCGAACTCGCGGTGCTAAAACTAAAATTTGGCGAGAACGTACTGGCCGAGACCAATGCTTATCAATTGTTGATAGAAGACGAGGCTGACCTAGCAGGACTACCTGATGGCCTCGTAGAAGCTGCTGCCGCACTGGCCGAAAGTCAGGATAAAAAAGGCTGGTTATTCACCCTGGATTACCCGAGCTATATTCCATTCGTGACCTACGCAGACAACAGAGAGCTACGCCGTGAGCTGGCCCTGGCCGCTGGTAGAAAGGCGTTTCAGGACAATGCCTATAACAATGAACAGCATGTTCTGAAAATTGCACAGCTCCGTTTCCAAAGGGCACAATTATTAGGTTATGATACCCATGCCCACTTTGTATTGGCCGAACGCATGGCACAGTCGCCCGACAAAGTAAAAGCATTTTTGGATGACCTATTAGAGAAGGCCAAACCTGCTGCCGAACGGGAGTTCCACGAGCTTTCCGAGTTTGCCAAAAAACTGGATGGGATCACCCAGCTGGAGAAGTGGGATGGCGCATACTACGCAGAGAAACTGAAACAAGAACGCTTCAATCTCGATGATGAAAAGCTAAAGCCTTATTTTCAGCTCGAAAAAGTACTGGCTGGAGCCTATGAGACAGCAAGACTACTTTATGGTTTACACTTTAAAGAAGTCGACAACATCGACAAATACCACCCCGAGGTACAGACTTTTGAGGTGAGCAACGATGCTGGCGAACTGGTCGCTGTCTTTTATACTGACTTCTTCCCTCGTAAGGGCAAGCGCAATGGCGCCTGGATGACTTCCTTCAAGCCACAGTACCGTCATCAGGGAGTAGAAGAACGTCCTCACGTTTCTATTGTATGTAATTTCACACCTCCTACCGCCTCCAAACCTTCTCTATTGACGTTTCAGGAGGTCACCACCTTATTCCATGAATTTGGCCATGCCCTACACGGCATGCTGGCAGACACCACCTATCCGGGGCTTTCGGGCACATCGGTATACTGGGATTTTGTTGAGCTACCGAGCCAGATTATGGAAAACTGGTGCTACGAAGAGGAGGCCCTCGCTCTCTTTGCCAAACATTACCAAACGGGCGAAAATATCCCTATGGAACTAGTCGAGAAGATCAAAGAATCTGCATCCTTCCTAGAAGGAATGGCTACCCTAAGGCAGATCAGCTTTGGTCTGCTGGATATGGGCTGGCACGGGACAGATCCTCGCAGCATACATTCGGTCAAAGATTTTGAAAACCAACAATTTGCTTCTACCAAGCTATATCCTGATGTCGCTGAGAACGCCATGAGTCCGAGCTTTTCGCATATCTTCAATGGCGGTTATTCGTCGGGATACTACAGCTACAAATGGGCCGAAGTACTGGATGCCGACGCATTCGCCTACTTCCAGGAAAACGGCATCTTCAACAGAGAGATCGCTACAAAATTCAAGGAATCCGTACTTTCCAAAGGAGGCACCGAACATCCGATGACGCTATACCTTCGTTTTAGAGGGCAGGAGCCTCAGGTCGAGCCTCTATTAAAACGTGCTGGTTTATTGAAATAACAAACGGTAAGGATGAAACAAATCACCAACAACCTTCTCTTCCGAGTCATCGTAGCAATTGCGCTAGGTATCGGTATAGGCTATATTATTCCGGAATCGATAGGTCGTATTTTTGCGACCTTCAATTCCTTATTTGATCAGCTGCTCAAGTTTTTGATACCACTGATTATCGTAGGCTTGATTATTCCGGCGATTGCCAAGCTCGGTAAGACCGCAGGCAATCTATTGCTCATCACCGTGGGAATAGCCTATGGTTCTACCCTATTTGCAGGTTTCTCTTCCTACTTTGGCAGCATGGCGCTATTTCCCTCCCTTATTGAGGGGCAGGCCGCAGCCACAATCGAAGAGTCCAGCAAAGCATTGGCGCCATACTTTACCCTGAGCTTCCCTCCCATCTTTGATGTCATGAGTGCACTGGTATTTGCCTTTCTCATCGGTATAGGACTGGCACGTTTGGAGAACTCCACGCTGGAGAAAGCAGCCATTGATTTCGAAAAAATAATTTCCTTTCTGATCGAAAAACTGATTATCCCTATTTTACCCGTATTTATCTTTGGTATCTTCCTAGATATGACCTATTCCGGCAAGGTAGGACTGATATTGGACGTATTCATTAAGATTATCGGTGTTATTTTCGGCATGCATATTCTGCTCCTGGTGACGCAGTTTGTTATAGCCGGTTTTATCGGAAAGAAAAATCCCTTCCGTTTATTAGCCACCATGATGCCTGCCTATTTTACAGCTTTGGGTACGCAGTCTTCTGCGGCAACTATCCCCGTGACATTGGCACAGGCGAAAAAAGCGGGGGTCAGCGAAGATATCGCCAACTTCACCGTTCCTTTGTGTGCCACCATACATCTTGCCGGGAGCATGCTCAAGATTGTAGCCTGCGTTGTAGCACTCATGCTGATGCAGGGCATGCCTATCGACGCCCTACAGATGTCCGGTTTTATATGTATGCTGGGAGTGACCATGATCGCTGCACCAGGCGTCCCTGGCGGAGCCATTATGGCTGCGATTGGGGTTATCGCCTCTATGTTGGGCTTTGACCTGCAGAACCAAGCATTAATGATTTCACTATATATTGCTATGGATAGTTTCGGAACTGCCTGTAATGTAACCGGAGATGGGGCTATAGCCGTAATTGTAGATAGTATTTATAAGAAGAGAAACGCTTAGATTAAAAGAGCGCTAGATATTGATTCTAGCGCTCTTTTATTAATATAGCTAATTGTTATTGTCACTCAGGCCGTGACATGCTTATACTTTTGTCTTGCCAAAAGTATACAAAAGCGTGTCGCTTGAACCTTTTGGACAACGATAGTGCCTCCACCTGCAATTCCCAAAAACTTCTTAGGCGACAATTGTCGTATATGAGCAGTATATGCAATATTTAATGTACAACTACTTTCTTTCGACCTAGGACTTTGTAGCGTTAAGAAAGTGATTTAAATTCCGTAGAAAATTGATTTACGAAGTGAAGCAAAGTGGAACGTCTCAAATCAATTTAGGAATTTGAAACGCTTTTAGCGTAACAATGTCCAAGTCTTGATTTTTTTGCTTCGTTTTTTCATCAAGGAAACCCACGAAGTGGCTCTTGAATACCTTAAAAAAGACAAATGAAATATGAAAAACAATGAAGAGTCCAGCGGCTCAAGCAATAAATTATACATCCTGCGCTATCGCATAGCCAGCGGCCCATGCCCACTGGAAGTTATATCCTCCGAGCCATCCTGTGATATCGACAGCTTCTCCGCCAAAGTACAGCCCTGGATATTTTTTTGCTTCCAGCGTCTTTGGATTCAGCTCTGCTGTAGATACTCCACCCCGCATCACTTCCGCTTTATCGTAGCCTTTATCGCCTGCAGGCTTGACTTTAAACTGATGAATAGTATCTACGACCAGATTGGCGTCCGCCTTGCTCAGCGAGGCTATTTTCACCCCTATCGGCAAGAAGCGGACTAATGCCTCGACCATCTTCTTTGTAAAGTACCCCTGCAACAACTGCCCCACTGTACGTTTTCCTCCAGCATTCCGCTCTGCAGCAATCAGCTCACGAAGTTTAAACTTGGGCAATAGATCGATGGTAAAAGATTCTCCGGCGCGCCAGTAAGATGAGATCTGTAAAATTGCGGGGCCACTCAGTCCCCAATGTGTAAATAGAATATTTTCCTCAAAAGAGATTTTATCATTGTATACCCTCGCATACACCGAATTGCCGGAAAGTGAGGCGTACCAATCCGCCTCTTTACCCGTTATGGTGAGCGGCACCAGTCCCGGCGCTGTAGGGATCACTTCCAATCCCAATCCGCGGGCGGTACGTAGCGCAAAGTCGGAAGCCCCCAACTTTACCACAGGAAGACCTCCCGATGCGAATACCACTTTTGGAGTCGTGATATGTTCGATTCTACCGTTTCTTTCGAGCGTCAGCGTATATCCTGTCGCCTCCTGCTTCAATTCCTTCACCAACGTATTCAGCCAGATATCCTGTCCTGTATCATACATCAGCTGGGTAAATGTCGCTACAATATCCCTTGCCTTATTTGAAATCGGAAAAAGCTGACCCAGTGTTTTTTCCTGTCCTTTGATCTTGCCAAAGTTTTCAAAAAAAGACACCGTATCTTCTACCGTCCATTGCGCGAATACCGCGTTCAGGAATTTCGGGTTTTCCGATACAAAATTATCCGTAGACGTATATAAATTCGTGTAGTTGCAGCGTCCTCCGCCTGAAATCAGAATCTTAGCTCCAGGCTTATCATTCCGTTCCAGAACCAAAGTCTTCTTGCCCAGTAGCCCTGCCTGTGCAGCACACATCAGCCCACAGGCTCCGGCACCGATTATAATAGCATCGTAGTTGTTCAATTTTTTATTTGTTATAAAGGTGAGGGAAGTTATGACGGTGAAGAAGATTAATAGATACATCACCACATTCACCTACTTCACTATTATCACCTTTTCTAGCCAGATATCAACTCCCCTTCGGTCTTCATTGTCCTTTGTTCTGCCCAAGACTGCTCGGCTAGTTCCAGGATACGGATTACATCACGTGCTTGCTCCGGCTTGACAAAAAGTTCCTCTTCGCCTAATAATGTTGCTACGATATTTTTATAGAAATCCTGTCCTGTTCCGATTTCGCTGAGTACATATTCCTCCACATCCATACCATTTTCCAGCAGGGATAGCTTGCCCTGTATCTCGGCAGGCTCTACCCCCCAGCTCGGATCTGTCTCTGGGCGTACACCGGCACGTAGCTGGTTCTCCTGTGGATCTACTCCTCGTTTTACAAAACAGCCGTTCATCCCGTAGATAGCAAACCTTGGTGTCGGTTCCTTTGCCAGCATCTGCCCCTTGAGAGACACTTTAAGTCCTGAATAAGACAATATGATTTCAAAATCATCTACCGCACTGGCTCCATCACGCAATGCCCTTAAATCTGCAAACACCGCATCAGGAAATCCAAAAAGCTGTAGAGACTGATCGATCAGGTGCGCACCAAGATCATAGTGTATGCCCGAACCGGGAAGCGCGGCTTCACGCCAGGCTCCTTCACGCAGGAAATTGCGGAATCGGTCATAACTTGCCTGATAGTGTACCACACGCCCCAATCTACCCGAAGCCAATACCTTTTTCACCGTTTTGAAATCCGAATGAAAACGAGCGTTATGATGTACTGATAACAGTAATCCCTTCTCTTTCGCTAAAGCAATCAGCTCGTCAGCCTCAGCTGTCGTGTTGGTAAATGGCTTCTCGACCACAACATGTTTACCAGCCTCCAAAGCGGCTTTAGTAAGGCTATAATGTACATCATTGGAAGTCGCTACCACCACCATATCCACCTCAGGATCCTGGATAATATCTTCCGCAGACAATACCCCTATCGCATTGGGATAACGTTCAGCCAACATTTTCTGTTGCTCTTCTTTTCGAGCAGTTACTTTGTATAATTCCAGATTTGGATTACTCGCGATAAAAGGCGCATGAAATACATAACCTCCTATCGAAAATCCTATTAACCCAACTTTAAACTTTTTCATTTCTCTAACTCTTTAATGTTGTTATACTGTGATCATGCCTGTCCCGATCTAATCGGGATTATCTTGTTAACCTGTGATCAAGTTATCTTGATAACTTCTTAACTCCCTCATCTCTCTCACCATCATCACCTTCTTAACTTGATAACTTCTTAACTCCCTCCCCCCTTTAACGTTCTATCCCTTCACTTGTTGTCTCACAGACTTCTTAACTCCCTCACCCTCCTCACTTGTTAACTCGTTCACTTGTTCACTTGATAACCTCCTAACTTCTTAACTTCTTCACCTCCATCATCACCTTCTTCACCTCCCTCACCATCATCACCTTCTTAACTCGTTCACTCTATTTACATCCTCTCCGGAACTTCAATTCCCAGCATGCGCATACTTTCAGCAATAATACGTGCCGATGCAACTGATAAATGGAGACGGAATGTCTTCACATCTTCCTGTTCTGCTTTAAGGATACTCTCTTCGTGATAGAATTTATTGTACAGCTTAGCCAATTCGTAGGCATAGTTTGCCAATTGCGCTGGGCTGAACTCTTTTGCTGCCATTTCGATTATCGTCGGATAGTTGGCCAATGCCTGGATCATATCCCTTTCGTACGGAGAGAAAGATGCCGGTACTATCCGGGGAGTTGCACTATCAAAGTCTGCTTTACGTAATACCGATTTGATCCGCGCATAAGTATACTGGATAAACGGTCCCGTATGTCCCTGAAAATCCACAGACTCCTTTGGATCGAACAACAGCCTCTTCTTAGGATCCACTTTAAGCAAGAAATACTTAAGCGCCCCCATTCCGATACTATTATATAGCGAAGCTTTCTCCTCTTCGTCAAAGCTCTCCGTCTTACCCAGTTCTTCCGTACGCTCTTTGGCTGTATCCACCATTTCTGCCATCAGTTCATCCGCATCCACAACCGTACCTTCGCGGGACTTCATCTTGCCCGACGGCAAGTCTACCATCCCATAAGAAAGGTGGAACAAACCATCTGCCCAGGTTTTACCTAGTTTTTTCAGGATTGTGAACAGCACCTTAAAATGGTAATCCTGCTCATTCCCCACCACATACATCGATTCATCCATGTGGAACTCATCATATTTGAGCTGTGCTGTGCCCAGGTCCTGCGTCATGTATACCGAAGTACCATCGCCACGAAGCACCAATTTTTGATCCAGACCTTCGTCCGTCAGATCTATCCAGACCGAATTATCTTCTTTCTTAAAGAACACCCCTTTTTCCAGACCTTCTTGGATAATATCCTTACCCAACAGGTAAGTGTCCGATTCATAGTAGTACTTATCAAAATCAACGCCCAACTGCTTATAGGTCGTTGCAAAGCCATCATACACCCAACCGTTCATCGTCTTCCAAAGCGAGATTACCTCCTCATCTCCTGCTTCCCACTGCTGCAACATAGTCTGCGCTGCTTTCATCAATGGAGCATTCTTCTTCGCTTCATCTTCCGACTGTCCTTCCGCCTTCAAGGCCTCTATCTCTTGCTTATAGGCTTTATCAAATACCACATAGTATTTACCCACCAGATGGTCACCTTTCATCGCTGTAGACTCTGGCGTCTCGCCATTGCCAAACAGTTGCCATGCCAGCATAGACTTACAGATGTGGATCCCTCTATCGTTTACCAGATTCGCCTTTACCACCTCATAGCCATACGCCTTCAATATCTCAGCTACCGAGTAGCCTAACAGGTTGTTGCGGATATGACCTAGATGCAATGGCTTATTCGTATTTGGCGACGAGTACTCCACCATTAGCTTCTTTCCATTCTTCGCAAACTGCCCAAATCCCTCCTCCAATATCGTCTCATTGAGCGTCGCTATCCAGTAGGCGTCAGACAGGCTAATATTCAGAAATCCTTTAATGACATTATATCCCGATATGACATCGATATGCTGCTGCAGGTAGGCACCGATTTCCATTCCTGTCTGCTCTGGCGACTTCTTCGAAAGTCGCGTAACCGGAAATGTGACAATCGTTATTTGTCCCTCAAACTCTTTGCGTGTTTCCTGCAAAGTGATCTGAGATTCTGGAATATCGGCGTCATAAAGTGACTTTACCGCCGCTACAGTCTCTTGGACGAGCGTAAGTTGTATAGAGTTAGCCATGTAAATATTGTGTAATATTTGTATCTTTCTGATAATGAGCCACAAAAATAACACCCGAAGTGTTTAGGTATTCATTCCGAAAGCATATCTTTGCCAAAAATAATAAAAAATGCAGAGCTATCAGGAATTTCTTGACTTAAGTGTTGGTTTTCCGCAAGACGGATTCGAAATAATCGACGACGAATTGTACTTCCACGATTTGAATTTGATGGAAATGATAGAGACGTATGGCACGCCGTTACGTTTTACTTATTTACCTATTATCAGCAAAAAAATTCAACAGGCGAAGATTCTTTTTCAAACCGCTATCCTTAAACACGATTATAGGGGGTCGTACAAGTACTGTTATTGTACCAAGTCTTCCCACTTTAAACATATCGTCGAGGAAGCTTTAAAAAATGACATCCACTTGGAGACATCATCGGCTTTCGATATGCCTATGATCGACTCTTTAGAACGTGCCGGTACGGTCACCAAAGACATTACAGTAATCTGTAATGGTTTTAAGACCTATCAATACAAGCAATATATCATCGACATGATCCATGATGGCTATACCAACATTATCCCGGTATTGGACAACAAGGAAGAGTTCAATCTCTATGACGATGAGATAGAGCTAGACCAGCCTTGCGCCTTGGGGATACGTATTGCTTCTGAGGAACAGCCAGACTCGCAGTTTTATACTTCACGTCTAGGTATACGTATTGAAGACGTTATCGACTTTTACAACAACAAGATCGCTGATAACCCCAACTTCAAGGTTAAGTTATTGCATTTCTTTATCAATTCAGGTATTTCGGACACTCCTTACTACTGGAACGAATTAGAGAAGTACGTGACGCTATACTGTAAATTCAAAAAAGTAAACCCAGATCTAGACACATTAGATATCGGTGGCGGTATGCCATTCAAAGACTCGTTGGTACATGACTTCGATTACGAATACATGGTCAATGAGATCGTGAACCGTATCAAACAGATCTGTGCGCACCACGAAGTAATGGAACCGGATATTATTACCGAATTCGGAAAATATACTGTTGCTGAAGCGTCAGGTATACTTTACAAAGTATTGGGCCGTAAGCTACAGAACGACCGTGAGAAATGGTTTATGATCGATGGTTCATTCATCACCAACCTTCCGGATGTGTGGGCATTGAACCAAAAGTACATCCTATTACCGATCAACAACTGGGATTCGGAGTATGAACGGGTCAACCTGGGCGGTATTACCTGCGACGGACAGGATTATTACAACCAAGAGGCACATATGAACTCCGTGTTTATGCCGAAGACACGTAAGGTACAGTATCTAGGATTCTTCCACACAGGAGCTTACCAGGATGTATTGAGCGGCTATGGAGGTATACACCACTGTCTGCTGCCATCACCTAAGCATGTGATCATCCGCCGTAATAGAGACGAGACATTCAACTACGAAGTATTCGGTGAGGAGCAAAACTCCAAACAAGTCATGAAACTTTTAGGTTATCAATAAAAACAAAGAAGGAGCTTTAAAAGCTCCCTCTTTGTTTTTAATCGTAGTGATAGCGACACTTGACTATCTGTATTTCATCTTCTTCTATCCTATAGATCAGGCGATGTTCCTCATCTATCCTTCGAGACCAAAAACCCGCATATTTATGTTTTAACGGTTCCGGTTTTCCTATCCCTTCAAATGGATTTCTTCGGATATCTTTCAGCAGATCATTGATCTTTTTAAGCTTTCTTTTATCCGTCTGTTGCCAGTAAAGGTAATCCTCCCAAGATTCGTCCACAAAAACATATTTCATGTCAATCTTCCATTATTTCCCTGTTCAGTTTATTACCGGACTTCATTTTATCAATCGCCGCATCTAAGCGTTGCTCATTCTTTCTCGATTTCAACTCATGATTTGTTGCCATCAATGAATTGTATTCTTCTAGCGACATCACTACTATTCCAGAA
Source organism: Sphingobacterium sp. (assembly GCA_031277715.1). Classification (GTDB taxonomy): domain Bacteria; phylum Bacteroidota; class Bacteroidia; order Sphingobacteriales; family Sphingobacteriaceae; genus Sphingobacterium. Next base: position 14,796 of record JAITLW010000146.1, read on the forward strand.
TCTTTTCCTCTATTGATAATCAAGGTCTCAAAATTCTTAGAAACACGGTCTAGATAAGATTTAATATCTTTTCGAAAATCGGAAACTGACGTAATCAACATAATAACAATATTTATTTGTACAAATATACGTACAAATAAACGTAAAAAAAAGCTTACTAAAGTAAGTCCTATTTTCCGTTATACTTCTTTATCTCCTTCTTACTCATTTCTTTGGTGATAAGATCCGGGGGGAGCGATGCCGTATATTTCGCATCTTTCGTCAGGACAACAGCTTCCGTCCCCACATCAAACAGCGGCGTGATAAAACCATAGAAGCTAGTAGAATTGGTGACATTTTTTCCTTCATTCGCATCCAGATCTGCAGATTTAAGATACATCAACATAAAACTTACGAAATACCCATATTTACCCCGCTTTACATTCTTTCCGATTACCTGCCCGGGGAATACAACATCACCCAGTTTCACCTTCATATTGCCATGGCTCAATCCATCGTATTTCAACAATGAACCATCTTTATGTTCTATCATAATACTGTTCGTACTCGAGCTGTATTCCTTATCCTCTAGCACTGCATCCTCATGTCGATCGTTTATTTCTACCACAACTCCTTTACGGGAAGCGGCAACTTCCTGCTGATCGGTGGTATAAAAATGATAAACTTTCCAATCATCGGGTGTTGTATTCCCGAAATATTTTGCATTCAAAAAACTAGCCTCACCTGCATGCAGCTCTGTCCCTACCTTAAAAGGAAGTGCATAAACAAATGCTTCATCAATTTTGGGCATCAGACGTCCTCTGATATAACGGTAGCTATACGAAAAGTCAATTCCATTATCCTTATTCATGGGCCTTAGAGTCAGTAACGTCCCAGAATATCCCTCCGCTCTACAGATATTGGTTGGAACACTCGAGTTACTTATTGATTTAAACTTGACATTGACCGTCATCGTGCCTGGATCATCCTTCTCAAAACTCAAATCCACAGATTTGTCATCGTTACGTTTCGATGTCATTTTGAGTGCACCTTCCTGCCCCAGCAGCCATGAAGACATAAAAAAGTACAGTGAGCAACATAAAATGCTTTTAAATCTCATAATTTCCGTTATAATTCTTCAAGATAATCATAACCTTTAAATTATTCAAAGAATTAAGAACCAAAAAGGCGGCTATTTTAAAAAAAGCCACCTTCTTATTATTTCATCTGATAGCCCAATGTTTTAGGCCGCACCATACTTTCCCGATAAACCTTTCCAAAACGACCAGTGACCCGTATCTCCAAGGTACTCGTAGACGAAGAAGCTTTTACCTTAAACATATGCGCTGTCAGAGTCGTTACAAAATCTTCCGTCGGTACAGCATTACGGTTCAGGCGCTGTGCCGAATACGAAATAATATGCAGCGGGTCACGCATCCGTACCCGATTTACAGTGAGGGGCGTTCCGTTTTCGGTGACCTCCACCTTCCAGCCTTTATCATAATTCCATACATTGATCAAGACTTCGTTATTCTTATTCGGGTTAGCGTACTCCGCAGCGTATGTATTCCATTCAGCCCCCGTATAGGCAGGAGCATACTTGTCCTTTGTCAGGTGTACCTGATTGAGGTCATAGGCTCTAAACTGATAGTCTTCCTGTTCACCAATAGCCTTGTATTTCCATTTCAATTCTCGGCCCTGCATTTCCCATATGCCATAGCCACCTGGTGCACCATCCTTACAGATATGATTGCCGGCGTAGCCGATATTACCAGTCCACCACCAGGTTGCACACACTGCCCCCGTGTTATGCTCCATAATATTCGGTGCGGTAGCTAGCTCCACATTATAGTTGATATGTGTGTGCCCCGTAATCACATGCACCGTCGGAAAGGCCTTCAACGCATTGACAAAATCATCTGCATTGGTAATCCTATAGCCTGTTGTCTCACTACCGCTACTATTCAATGAGGGGTTACTATGCAAATGGGCATGCATCGCGACCACTATAGGTGTACTTTTATCAGTGAGCGTAGCGAGATCCTTTTTCAACCATTCGATCTGGTTTTCTACGATTTTCGTATTGTAATTTCTCGCGTCGTTTACATTCAGGTACTCGATATTGTCCAATACGACATAATGGATCTTACCTAGATTGAAGGAATAATAAGTCGGTCCGAGAATCGACCGGTAGGTATTTTCGGATTCCCAATCGCCAACCGCCTTAGGGTCGTTATCATGGTTGCCCATCGTATTGAACACCATGGCCTCAATCTTATTCATCTCTGCTAAGTATTGTGGCAGGGCATAATTGTTCGAATACCAGTAGCTTTCCCATGTCATATCACCGAGTGTGAGCGCGTACACCTTATTGCCGGCACTCTTATAAGCCTGAATAGATTTATTCACATCAGGCAAGAAACCTTTTTGAAACTGATTGATATCATCCGTACGCCGGGCCAGGTGCATATCGCCCAATATCATGACCGTATGTTTCTCGTTGTCTACCGGTTTAAGTTCAAATTCCTTGGTCTCTACAATAGCTGCAGGTTGCGTAAGCCGCTGAAAAAACTGCGGTGCATTCATTGTGGTTGCCACCTCATAGTTTCCCGGGATGGAGATGAAAACATATTTCCCTTTCTTTTCGGAAGGCAGATAGTAGATCCCATTTTCATCCGTAGTCGTCACTTCAAATCCGTCCGACACGACCACATTCGCCAGTCCCACACCTGCGGCATACACCACACCTTTTATAGTCATCCCTGCCCTATCCGGTATGTCGGTATTGAAATATAAATTCAGAACAGTCGTCCCCAACAGAAAAGTCTCTGCCCCTCTTTTTACAGACACTTTATAACTATTCGAGATCATATCCTCTGGCAGCACCAATACAAGTTGCTCGGTAGTGGTAGCTTTAGACACAACAGTAAACTTGTGCGGCAATGCTTCAAAAATGATTTCATCAGCAGCAACAAAGCCCTTACCTTCAATAGTAAGTTCTCCTCCTTTTTTTGCATCAATGCGCATCGGCAGATTGACACCTGTAATCCGCAATTTATTATCCTCTTTACCAGGCTCCGGAGTTACGGGGTCTGGACTGGCTACAGACTTGGAGCAGCTATGCAAAGTGAGCGATAGCCCCAGGCCGGTCATTAGAGAAGCGTGAATAAAATTTCTTCGGGTATAGTTCTGTTTTTTTTTCATGGCTATATGCTATTAAAAAGCCCGTGCGGAATATTCTACACGGACTGTCTTTGTTCATTATAGGTGATCAATTATTTTACAGTGACGACTACATCGTCTATAAAAATTCGGTTTGTTGTTTTAGGCCAATTGCCTGCACGCTGATCAAAAGCCCCTCCCAAAAACCAAACCTGAGTCTCTGATGTAGCTCCTGTGACGACAAAGGAATAAGTTGCCTCTGGAGCCTTCCAAGCAGCTCTACATGCCTCTAAGTTGGAATTCGGATTAGCGACATTCATAACGTCAAACTGCTTTACACTGACTGTCCCTGGTCCTTTTACCCCTACTGTAAGCAGATAGTGATCACCTGTAGCGTATCGCACCGCTTTAAAAGTCACCACTAGATCCTTGGTACGCTGTACATTTTCCAGCTTAGGTGATATCAGATCTCCACCATAGCTGGTACGGCCCAACTTAACAAAACCAGGTCTAGCATAGATAGAAGCATAACTACCTCCTCCTTCAGTTGTATTAATAGTACTCGTCCAACCTTTAGCGATATCGGTTGCATTCCACGAACCAATTCTCGTCTCCCCATCGGTCACATTGAAAATCTCACTACCGTAATTCAACCAGTTAAAATCCTCTTTCAGCACGACATCACCTGAAACCTGCAATTTCTGGCCTTTTTGGTGAATAGCGAACGCATTGGGTTGCTGTACATCATCCAAGAAAAAAAGCAACTGCGCATATCGCTCGATATAGGTATTCTTGCTCACAATGATATCAATCGGTGTATCACCATTTCCTTCCATGGGCTCTATGCTAAGCCAGTCTGGCTGATCTTCCAGTTCCAGTCTCCACCGGCCTGTAGAACGCACGATATAGTTGGTTGTCCCTCCACCTTCGACAATTTCCAGATTAGACGGATGACCATCAAAGTGCAGGTAGGAATCTCCCTCCTGTTCACCCGCTATAGCACCTGCCTGTTCAATCTTAAGCGTATTGTTCTGCAACTGTCCATCAACCGAAAAAATCAAAGTTGTAGAACGAATTTCTGAGGTATAGTTTTTAGCTACTACAACTGTAAATGTACCATCTCCATTTCCTTCCCTAGGACTGATCTTTATCCAGGCATCTTTGGGTACAGATTCTATTTTCCAGCTTCCATTAGCTTTAAATGTATAAGTCGATGTCCCTCCCTGCGCTTTAACCTCCAATTTAGAAGGAGCGTCTATTAATTCGAAAGAGCCTTTTTTCGCATCCTCCTTTTCACAGGACGTGGATACAAGCGCAACTACTAAAAATAATATATAGATCAATCTTGGCATTGCTTCCGCTTTCCAGTATTTTATTGTTCTCATGGATTCCATCTTTTATTTTACTTGCATTTCCACTCGTTCCTTCATCACCTTAGTCGTATTACCTATTGTATATTGGTACGACAACAAGAATACATTTGTCCTTTTTCCAAAGCCCTGCTCCACCTTAAATGTATTTGGAAACATCGGGTCATTGTCCAGCTGGGTCACTTTTATATCCTTGTAAGGCTTGATAGTTACTTTATTGTTATCATCGATTTCCAGGATAACAGATGTTTTGGCAATAGCGGCTACTTCCGATTGGAAGATTTCATTTCCGGCTGTCATCCGTACACTGTTATGGGTCAATGGGAAAAGCTTTTTATTGGCAGCTGTCGCCATTCCTCCCATTGTCCCAGTCATTGTATAATAGGAATCTACTGCCTGCGAAGCGTAATTGTTCTTAAGAAGCACCTGATACAGCATGGTACTTTTCTTGGGGTTGATTTCAACACCGGAGACACCCGTAGCTTTCAATCCGATAAAGTAAGTTGAATCGGGCGACAGGCCATCAGGGCGCAATTTGATCATTGTACGCCCTGTCCGCTCGCCGGCATTGATCTTAACATCATAATCCAGAATCTCGTATCTACTTTCAGGCAATAGCTTCGCGTACAGCCGTTCGTCGGCATCATACAGCGCCCAATTATATTTTGCCAAAGGTTCTGCATCCTCGGTCAATCTGACCAACAGATCATTTGCAGGCGCGTGAGTCCCTCCCGTAGAAGCGGCTATATAGCCTACGACCTCTTCTTCACCGGTCAGATGTACCACCTCCTGAAAAGTATTGTGATAGTCGCTACTGATCAGTGCCACCTCATTTTTATACATCTCCTTTTCAAAAATGGCATTATCCTTACAGGACATCAGAGCCATGGAGAGTGTTAGTATAGTGATATAACTTCGTTTCATCTATTCATTCTTTTGTTATCAGTTTTCCGCCTACGAGTAGGCAGAAAACTATTTCAGGTTTCTTGTTTTTATCCGTTCTTGCCAGCTCCTAATTGTATCCTGGATTTTGATCTAGCGAAGGCAACCTTCTTTTTTCAGCTCTAGAAATAGGCATCCAGATTAACTTCTTGTCTACCACCCGTGTCAGGAATGAAGAGCTTCCAGGGATAGTTCTTTGGTAATAAGTTTCTTTTGTAAGACCATCCGGGTTCATTCCACGGATAGGCTCACGTTCCGTCTCTTCGTACATCCCCCAACGACGTACATCATAGAAACGTCTATTCTCCCACAAGAACTCCACCATCCGCTCACGTTCTACCTGCTTTTGAACCGTTGCGGCCGAATTCAACTGACCTGATGAAAGTCCAGGCAATCCTGCCCGATAACGCACCTGATTAAACGATTTTTTTATTTCATCAACGTCCCTAGAAACCGTGTACGGGTTTCCTCCCACCTGTACGGTATGGCTACCTGTCAGATTATTGAGCGCCTCTGCATAGGATAGTAATATCTCTGCGTACCGGATGATAGGGTAAGATTTTGCAACATGACGCGCTCCTGTACCACTAAAAGCATCGTACGGATGGTTGAATTTCTTAATAACGTAACCCGTGATCGGATAGTTAGGAGATGTTGCATTGACACCACCACGGCCATCAGGCGACTGATAGTAATACTTTGCTGTATGGTTAAAAAGTGTTGTACTCGACAGCGCTTGCCACACCGCTTCATTGAAGCCTACCGAAGCATAAAAACGCATTTCTCGATTAGCATACATGTTGTACACCCCAGAATTAAGCGGATAACCTGAGAAGTTCTTAGGCTGACTTGTAAACCCTGTTTCAGAATAATAGCCATCACTTGTAGCCTCGTCTTTTGTACGTCCATCGTCCATCAAATAAGCATCCACTACCTTTTGCGTCACACAAAAACGGCCCCAGCCTCCCAAAGACGGTGGCATCGACCCTTTACTGATGAAATCGACCAGGTATTTTGTACTTCTCCCCCATATGACTTCTGGGTTTACAGAAGGTACAGCCTCTCCGTTGAACATCTCCGAGTAAGACCTAAATGCATCCACACCGTTGGCACCGTTGGGATAGATACCATAGAAGTTAGGATCTGAAGTCACCCCGGCCGGAAGATTAGGAGTTCTTTGATCCGCAGGTACCGCATAAAGCCTGTAAGTACCTAATTCCATCACCCGTTTTGCTGCTGCCGCGGCTACTGCCCAACGGCTCTCATCATACTGCTGTGACACATAACTCGCTCCATCGGTCGAGCGCTTCCAATTTCCAAAATAAGAACTGGCTACAGGCCCTCCATTAAACAATGGGCTGGCATGGATCAGTCGTAAACGAGCGACCAGGGCAAATGCAGCGCCCCGGGTCGGGCGGCCAAATTCCAAAAGACCTACTTCTAAAGGAAGTAACTTTGCTGCTTTCTCAAATTCTTCACAGGTATAGTCCATTGTCTCGTCGTAGGTCGCTCTTGGGCGGTCATAAGCCTCTAGCTGTTCATTCGTACCGACGATCTCATCTCCCAACAAAATTGCAGGACCGTAATCTACCAATATATTGTAGTAAGCATAGGCCCGGATAAAACGCGTATACCCTTCGATACGCAACCTATCGGCTGTTGTCAGATCCTTGGGCTTATCCAGATTCTGCAATATGCTATTACATTTGCGGATGATTTTATAATACGATCCCCATTGGTCCAGATTACCATATGGCGCATTTTCTTTCGAACCTTTACTTCCATAAAAATCAGGGGAGATATTGCCTGTAGCAAAATCCATCCCGTAATATACGTTGCTAGCCCCTGCCCCCGTGAGGCCATTGAAGCCCTCGTCTGTAGCCATCGGTCCAGGCGTATACCCGTACCGGATTGTATTTGACTCATCCGGAAACATAGCTGCGGCCCCCCACATGTAAGCCTCCATATATCGTGCATTCGTAAACACCGAATCGATGTTAAACTCGTCATCAAAGTAGTTGTCAATATTTAGGTAATCCTTACAGGATGTAGCCATGACACAGACTTGGACGATAACCGCAGCTCTTGCTATTCTCTTTATGATTGACGTTTTCATCTCGTTGAATTATGTCTTTACTATAGATTGATATAAACTTGTAATGAATATGTAGAAGGTATTGGATACTTCCGTCCGTTCCAGGCAGCCTGTTCCGGATCGAATATCTTGACGTTATCCCAGATGTAAAGGTTGTTGCCCACAAACTGTAAGTCCATCGATTTGACACCTACCTTTTTCAAAAACTCAGGTTTTACGTGATAACTTAACGTAATCTCCTGCAGACGGATGTAACGTGCATCTCCTTGCCAGAATGTAGATAACTGGCTATTATTGCTATTGTTCCCATATTGTAGACGCGGGAAACGTGCATCTGGATTTTCTGCCAGAGATAGATCCATCCCCTGCTCCAGCGCATATTCTTTTGATATCCAACGGTTCGCAGGATCAGCGGCCAAAGTAAGCACATTACCGGACGATCCTTGGTAGAATGGCATATACCCCATTCCATTGCTGATGTTCTGAGTCTTCCCTTCCCAGCTCTCCCAGTCCTCCGTGACCTTTTCTTTCATAGATTGCCCCACATAGAAGAATGATGTCTTACCCGTTCCTTTGAAAAGCACACCTACCGAAAGATTTTTGTATCTAAACTCTCCACCTATACCGTACATGGTCAATGGGTAGTTACTATGTGTCAATGGCACTTTATCCAAGGCATTGATTAATCCATCTCCGTTTACATCCTTGTACTTGATATCACCCGGCATCACATTTCCAAAGGTCTGCTTCGGGCTATATTTAATATCGTCTTCATCTTTGAACAGACCTAATGCCTGGTATCCACGAATAGATTCATGTGGGAATCCATTGTACTCAAGATACGGGTACTCCATATAGGGCTGCTCCCAGTTTTGCACTTCATTCTTAGAGTAGGTGAAGTTACCACGGACTGTAAATCCCATATTGTGCGAGATATCATGTGTATAACTGATATTACCGTCAGCTCCAGAACTTTTCATACGTCCTACGTTGGCAAAAGGATTTGATATCACCCCGACATATTCAGGTACCTGCACACGTTGCTGGAAAATACCGTTACGCTGGTCTTTAAAGAAGTCTACGACAAAATCGATTTTGTTATTCAAGAGCTTCCCCTCGATACCGATATTAGATTTGATCGCACGTTCCCAGGCTAGATTATCGGCTCCTATACGGGTCTCGACAATCGTTTCGATATCTGGAATCCCCCATACCGAGCTTGTTCCTTCATTGACTTTGGTCAGATATGGAAATCTGATATCCGTAATACGGTCATTCCCCACAGTACCATAAGAAGCTCTGACCTTAAAATAATCAAGCCATGGTGCTTTCTCCTGTACCAGCTTATAACTGGTCGGCACCCAGCCGATCGCTACCGACGGGAAGAAACCATATTGGCGTCCAGGCTGGAAGTTTTCTGATCCGGTATAACCAAAGTTAGCATCCAACAAGTAAGTATCTCTGAATCCATAGGTCAACCTACTAGACACCCCTTGATAACGTAAAGGAATTGATTCTAGATTATTTTTTGCATCCTTCGTATCCTTTGCATCACTGAGATAATAGTATACCAACGCCGATGTACGGTGATCCTCACCAAATTTCTGATCGTAGTTAAGCACAGATTCTAAATGATATTTGCGATACGAGCGGGTCAATTGCTTGTAAGCGGCAGATTGTGCCTGTACCCTCTCCATCATGATCAGCGAACCATCGTAGTTTCTGCCCACAGCCTCATACAGTGCCGGTTGTATTGATCTTCTTTCCTTAAAGTAGCTATTGACATCATAAGCCCCCTGTACGCGGAACTTAAGACCATCCAACACAGCGGACAGATCCTGGTTCAAGGCAATTGTTGCCTTACCTTTGTACACCTCATTAGCAGCCCGTCCGGTACGGTTGATCATCACATAAGGAGATGATCGATCTCCGGCTCCCGTACCCGGTAGCATTCCGTTGGAATACTGCACTGGGATAGAGACAGGTGTCAGTGTAGATTGTGTTTTCCAGATGTAATCTGTATTGGCTACACCAGGCTGGCTCAGCTTAGACAGAAAACCATCCGATCCCAAATAGATATTTGTACTTTTCGTCAGGTTGAGATCCAGATTGACCCTATAATTGTAAGTATTAAATCCTACATTCGAGCTATATACACTATTTTTATCGACCTTATATGCGGCAGTTTCACTGTTTCCACCTAAGCTCAAAAAGTAACGTGCGACCTCCGAGCCTCCACGGCCACTTACATAGTAACTCTGGCGCCAAAAATTCTTGTTCAGGATTTCCTCCTGCCAGTTCACATCAGGATACATGTCCGGGTCCATACCATACTGGATTATCCCCATCTCTGTTTGATTATACAGAGGCGCATCACCACGTCCCGCTGTCGCTTCATTCGCCAGTAAGGCATAATCGTAAGCTCCCAAATACTTAGGCAGACGGTTCAATCTCGATAATGTTGAATTGGCACGGGCAGTGATCTGTATGCGGTCCACAAGACCTTTTTTAGTCGTAACCAATACCACCCCATTCGCTCCACGCACACCGTATACAGCTGTTGCTGATGCATCTTTAAGAATAGAGAAACTCTCTACATCCGCAGGGTCGATGGTATTCAGATCACCTTCCAATCCGTCGATCAGGACCAATGCACTACTATTTGCACCAAATGTTCCAATTCCACGGATCCAGAAATCTGCGATATTCGCCCCTGGTTCTCCCGAAGTCTGCATGGAGATTACCCCTGCCGCACGTCCTCCCAAAAGGTTGGCAATAGATGGTGAGGGCGACTGCAGATCTTTGACATCGACCGTTGTTATCGCACCGACGGAGCTTATTTTCCGTTGCTGTGTCCCTAGCCCAACGACCACAACTTCATCCAGTGAGGCACTTTTGTTGGTAAGTTTGATAACCAGATTGGCCGATGACGCTACGGCTAGATGTTCTAGCGTCTCATAACCTACATAGCTAAATACCAAGCGGTCTCCGTAGACCGGCTTAATAGTGAATTTACCATCATTTCCGGTCGAGGTTCCCCCGGTCGGCTTGTCTTTAATATAAATGGATACATTGGTCAGCGGCTCGCCCGTCTCATTGACGACAATACCCGCCACCGTTAACTCTTCGGCTTGTTGCGCATAGGCACCAGAAAGCCAAAAGCATAACGGCAACAAACACAATATGTGAATGATCTTCATGATATAGATAAGTAGGTTAATTATTCAATAACTAGTTTACGTATTCTTGCATTGGTCCAATCAGCGATATAAATATCGCCTTGTTCGTTGACCGCTATCCCCCACGGCTGATTGAATAGAGATTCCACAGGACCTCCGTCTTTGTAACCCGATTTGCCCGGCTGTCCCGCTACCGTGGTTACAATACCATCTGCAGACAACATACGGATACAATGGTTGCCATAGTCGGCAATGAACATATTTCCGTTCTTGTCAAACTTGATATCTTTCGGAAAGTTGAATATTGACTCTGCAACCGGCCCATCCCTAAAGCCAGAACCTCCAGGGGCATTTATGCGTTTGAAACCTTCACCAATATGCTCTGGCCTCAGATCCAGCATCGATATACCTTGAGCAAACGTATTTGGAACTGCGTTAGAATGCAATGTAATATAGAGCTCCCAAGGCTTGTCCGGATTGATACCCTGTCCATATTGTGACCCACTCGGCCCTTTATGCACGATAGTTGCCTGATAGGTCTCTGGATGTATTTTAGCAATATTCCCATCGCGGAAGCGCGTATAGAGATATCCATCATAAGGACAGAACGTAACAAAATTGGCGTATCTATCAGGCTGATTGATCAAGGCGTAATCTTCCTTGGAAAACTGCGCATTGCGCTGACGCGGAACCCATGCCTCCCGTGGATCGAAAGAGAAGAACACCTCTGCCACAGACTCGTGCGATACGGTCACAACGCCTGTACCGCGATCTACCGTGATACCGTTGGAATACGGGTTGGCACCAGATGTACCGACATGCTGATACAGTGCGGTCACAATATTCTGCTTTTCATTAATCCGGGCCACACCAAAAGAACCGCCATCTCTCCAGGACATAAATAAATTCCCTTCGGCATCCAAATCAAGGTACTTTCCATATACATGTGCCTGATCCAAGGGCCCCGGCACAAAGTCTTTGGTACCGTTTCCTGTCACAGTGGTCACCTGTGCCTGAGTTATATAACTGAATTTATTTTCAAAAGCTACCGATTTACCTCCAATAGAAACAGCTATAGTAGGGTTCGCTCCCGGCAGGCGAGGCACAATAGCATACACACGATTTCCGCTCGAGGAGACCACCGCAGCTTTTGTATTATTAAAAGATACTTCGATTTTACTTGGATCTGTACCAAAATTCTCACCGTTCAATAGTATTTTGTCTTTTGCCCCACCTTCTGCAGGGTAAAATGAAGTCAGCACGATTGGTTTGTTGGGGTCATGCTCACTCTGTGTTGTTGCAGTATCATCTTTACAAGACGTAAAAAACAGCAAAAACACCAAAGGAAAAGTCAATAAATTACGATTTTTTTTATCTTT
>JAITLW010000159.1 GCA_031277715.1 Sphingobacterium sp.
CCATAATCTTCACCAGATTGGATCTCATTGGCTCGATGTCCTTATTGAGATTGAGCAACATCAGGACAAATAAAAATAAGACCATGATTGCTCCCATATAGACGATGAAATTGACAACGGCCAAAAATTGAGCATTTAGCAAGATATAGTGCACCGTAAAGGTGAAAAAGGTAATAACCAAATAAAGCACACTATGCACAGGGTTCTTTGTGAAGATGGTCATCAGCGCAAAGAAAATAGACAAAAAGGCAACAAAATAGAATATAGTCATCTGCTTAAGCGTTTTCTTTGTTTAGTTTTGTAATATCAAATTTAGGCTCCACCAATTTATCCTTGCCATAAATAAAATCGCGACGCAGATATTCCGCAGTAACATGCGGGCCATCAAGATAGATCGCCTCCTTAGGGCAGGCCTCCTCACAAAGTCCACAAAAAATACAACGGAGCATATTGATTTCATAAACAGCGGCGTACTTCTCTTCCCGATATAGGTTCTCCTCTCCTTTTTGACGCTCTGCAGCAGTCATCGTAATAGCTTCAGCTGGACAAGATAAAGCACAGAGTCCACAGGCCGTACAGCGCTCCCGCCCTTGCTCATCACGTTTCAAAGAATGTTGCCCTCTAAAGTTCTTTGAGTAAGGACGTATTTCCTCTGGATATTTAATCGTCGGTATTTTTTTGAAAAAGTGTCTTAGGGTGATAGACAACCCCTTAGCAATAGCCGGTAGATACATGCGCTCCCATATATTCATTGGCTTCTGCTCAATAACTTTCTTTCTATTACTTAATGATTGCATAACTGTTATTTAAAAGTTATAATGGTTACAAAAGTGATGGAGGTGATGTTCTTTCCTTCCTAACCTCTATCACTAGGATCACCAACTTCACTATTTTAAAAATAAGTATCCTTTACTAGTGTGATTACTCCTGTCAGCACGATATTAGCAATGGCTAAAGGAATTAATATCTTCCAACCAAGATTCATCAGCTGATCATAGCGGAACCGTGGCAAAGTCCAACGTATCCACATAAAGAAAAAGATGAAACCGAATATCTTTAAAAAGAAAACTATTACGCCAATAATGGTTATCCAATTTTGCGATAGTCCGAGCTCATACATAAACGGAAAATTATAACCGCCAAAGTAGAGTGCTGCCATCAACGCCGAAGAAACAAACATATTAATGTACTCCGAGAACATATAGAGCCCGAGTTTCATCGAAGAATATTCGGTATGGTAGCCTCCGACCAGTTCGGTCTCACACTCCGGTAAATCAAACGGTACCCGGTTACACTCTGCAAAAGCACAGGTGATAAAAATCAAAAAGCCGAGCGGCTGTACCCATATGTTCCAATTGACAAACCCCGATTGTTGTGCTACAATATCTTCTAGCTGTAAGGTACCCGTCACCATCAATAACGCGATAAGCGACAACCCCATTCCGATTTCATAACTAATACTCTGAGAAGCTGCACGGATAGCACCCATCAACGAAAACTTGTTGTTGGAAGCCCAGCCACCAAGCATAATTCCGTATACCCCTAAAGCAATAACACCGAACATATAGAGTACACCAATGTTAATTCCTGAAGCTACCTGCAACGAGATCTGCTTGCCATTAATAGTAAGCTCCTGCCCCCAGGGGATGACAGCCGAACTGATACAGGCAGTGATAATAGCTATAACCGGCCCCAAAATAAAAAGAGGCTTGTGTGCTCCCGAAGGAATAATCTCCTCTTTAAAAAAGAACTTTCCACCATCGCACAGAGGCTGTAAAAGTCCGAAAATACCAGCTCTATCTGGTCCATGCCTATCTTGCATAAAACCAGCAATCTTACGCTCTGCAAGGGTAGAATACATTGCGATTACCAAGGTAATGGTAAACACAATAACTACTAAAATCAATTTTTCTAAAATAAAAGCTGTTTCCATCGCTGATTTACTTTAATCGTTCTGTTCTGGCCAACTGCTCCTCATTAGCCAATTGCAATTTTTTATCTTCATGAATCACCGAAGGAGGATTAAAATTCAAATAGTGATTTGCACCAATAACAGATTCATGATCTACCGGAGTAGGCTCCTCGAGTGTCCAATCGGAAGTATGCTTCGTCTCAAACCGACAAGTGTTACAGATAAATTCTTCTACCTCCCCATACTCATCTTTTCTGCCTGTAACCCGTAATACTTCGTCTCCTTTGTACCAAAGCGTGACTTTTCCAGCACAAGTAGGGCAATCCCTATGTGCATCCACAGGCTTGGTAAACCACACACGGTTCTTAAAACGGAAAGTCTTATCCGTCAAAGCCCCCACCGGACATACATCAATTACATTTCCTACAAAATCATGATTCAATGCTTTATGTATGAATGTGGATATCTCGGAATGATCCCCTCTATTCAAGACCCCATGCTCGCGCTCGTCAGTAAGCTGATTAGCAACAAAAACACAACGATAACACAGAATACAACGATTCATATGCAGCTGAATTTTATCTCCGATATCAATACGTTCGAATGTACGGCGTTCAAATTCATACCGCGTCCCTTCATCGCCGTGCTCATAGCCCAGATCCTGCAATTTGCACTCACCGGCTTGATCACATACTGGACAGTCCAAAGGGTGGTTGATCAAAAGCATCTCCACAACTCCTTTTCGAGCTTCAACAACATCTGGAGACGTAATATTCTGTACCTCCATGCCATCCATAACAGTCGTGCGGCAAGATGCCACAAGCTTAGGCATTGGTCTAGGGTCTTTCTCGGACCCCTTAGATACTTTGACCAAACAGGTACGGCATTTACCCCCGGTTCCCTCTAACTTAGAATAGTAGCACATCGCTGGCGGGACAATATCTCCACCTATCTGACGTGCTGCATTTAGAATAGTAGTTCCTGGTTCTACCTCTACAGGTATACCATCGATCGTTACTTTAAATTTTACAACTTCTTCAGCCATCGTTTCTGCTTTCTACTAGATTATTACCCTCGTTTACTGTGCTACCGGTTTTATAGGATCGGCATAATGTGCTAACCCATAATTCCTCGATTGCGACTCCTCTGGATGAAGTACATGCCACTCAAACTCGTCTCTAAAGTGCCGAATCGCTGCCGCTACAGGCCACGCCGCAGCGTCGCCTAACGGACAAATTGTATTACCTTCTATTTTTCGCTGAATATCCCATAGTAAATCGATATCCGCGATACTGCCTTGACCGTGTTCTATTTTATATAATACCTTCTCCATCCAGCCCGTTCCTTCACGACAAGGGGAACACTGTCCACAGCTTTCGTGATGATAGAAGCGTGTAAAGTTCCAGGTGTTACGGACAATACATTGATCCTCATCAAAAACGATAAATCCACCAGATCCCATCATAGTACCCGTTTGGAAGCCTCCGTCTGCCAAAGATTCGTAAGTCATCAAACGAGCATCCCCATTGATGGTCTTACTAATTAGATTGGCTGGTAGGATCGGCACAGACGAACCGCCTGCAACCAAAGCCTTGAGCCGCTTTCCATTAGCTATACCACCACAGTACTCGTCAGAATAAATAAATTCTTCTACAGGCACTCCCAACTCAATCTCATATACTCCTGGGTTCTTCACATTTCCTCCAGCAGAAATCAGTTTCGTTCCTGTGCTACGCTCTATACCGATTTTCGCATACTCTTCGCCTCCATCATTGATAATAGGCACAACAGATGCAATAGATTCAACATTGTTTACAACTGTAGGACAGCCGTACAATCCCGCTACTGCAGGAAATGGTGGCTTTATACGCGGATTACCACGCTTGCCTTCCAGCGATTCCAAGAGGGCCGTCTCTTCTCCACAGATGTATGCACCACCGCCCGGTTGTACATAGATCTCTAAGTCATAGCCTGTACCCAGTATATTCTTGCCTAGAAGTCCCGCTGCTTTTGTTTCAGCAATAGCACGCTCTAATATTCGGATCTGTGGCATCATCTCGCCACGGACATAGATATAGGACGTATTTGCTCCTAATGCATAACTCGACACGATCATCCCCTCAATTAACGCATGAGGAATATGAGTCATCAGATAACGGTCTTTAAAAGTCCCTGGCTCAGACTCATCGCCATTACATACCAAATAACGGGGAACTCCCTCTGGCTTTGCCAAAAAGCTCCACTTCATCCCGGTAGGGAATCCCGCTCCTCCTCTGCCTCGTAGTCCAGACTTCTTCACCTCCTCGACAACGTCATCAGGAGACATGCTCTTTAATGCTTTCTCTACAGCACGATACCCTCCTTTTTGACGATAAACATCAAAAGTCTGAATACCTGGCTCATTGATATGCTCTAATAATAATTTACGTCCCATATGTTTTAAGCTTGCTGTTTCGCTTTATCCCGCAAAGTGTCAATCAATTCATCCACACTTTTTTCAGTTAAATTCTCGTAAAAAGTATACTCCGGGCCAATCTGTAATACAGGTCCATAACCACAAGCGGCCATACATTCTACCCCCCGCCAAGAGAACAAACCGTCGGCCGTAATCTCTCCTTCTTTTACACCTAGGCGGTTTTCAATATGTTGCATGATTTTTTCTGCACCGACCAAGCAACACGGCCCGGTACGACACACTTCCAACATATACTTCCCTTGAGGCTTTAAAAAATACATGGTATAAAATGTAGCCACTTCATATACTTCAATAGCTTGTATATGAAGATATGCCGCCACTTTATCCATACTATCTGTACTTAACCACCCATACTCCGCTTGCACGAGGTGAAGGATAGGTAATAACGCTGACTTTTGCTGGTTCTCGGGGTAACGAGCGACAATCTCGCCGAACTGTTCCAAAAGTGCTGCAGAAAATTCTACCGGTTGGTTCTCTTGTATACTAAGCATCTAACTCTCCTGCTATTACATTTAAACTACTCATGTTGATAATCGCATCAGATATCAACATACCTCTACTCATTGGCGCAAACATCTGATAGTTGATAAAAGATGGTCTTCTGAAATGAAGTCGGTAAGGTGTACGCCCACCATCATGTATCAGGTAAAAACCGAGTTCGCCATTAGCCCCCTCCACAGCATGGTACACCTCTGATTTCGGTGTTTCCCATTCCCCCATCACTATTTTAAAGTGATAAATCAACGCTTCCATATTATTATAAACCTGCTCTTTCGGTGGTAAATAAAACTCTGGAACATCAGCGTGAAACACCCCTTTTGGTTCTTTTTCTATTTTCTCTAGCGCCTGCTGAATGATACGCATAGACTGCCGCATCTCTTCATTACGTACCATAAATCGATCGTAAACATCTCCATTTGTACCTACTGGTACATCAAACTCAAACTCTTCATACGAACAGTAGGGAGCCGTAACACGGACATCATAATCGACTCCGGTAGCACGTAGAATAGGCCCGGACCAGCTGTAATCCAACGCCTGCTCTGGCGTCACTGCCGCAACACCTGAAGTACGCTCAATAAATATGCGGTTACGAACAAAAAGTTCCTCAAACTCGCTCAAAACAGGCGGATAACGTTTAAGAAACTCTCTAATCTTATCAAAAGCAATATCATTAAAATCACGCTCGAATCCTCCAATACGACCGATATTGGTCGTCAAGCGGGCACCACAGATTTCTTCAAAAATCTCATAGATAAACTCCCGCTCCTGCATCACATAGAGGAAGCCTGAAAAGGCACCTGTATCCACCCCCAAAATACCATTACAAATAATATGGTCGGCGATTCGCGCAAGTTCCATCACGATCACACGCATATACTGCACCCGCTTTGGAATTTCGATATCTAAAAGCTTCTCGACAGTCATATGCCATCCCATATTATTGATTGGGGACGAACAATAGTTCAAACGGTCGGTCAGCGGTGTAATCTGATAAAAGGGACGATGCTCTGCAATCTTCTCGAAAGCTCGGTGTATATAGCCAATCGTCGAAACCCCACTCACTATCCGCTCCCCGTCGATCTGCAACACATTCTGAAACACACCATGCGTAGCGGGATGTGTAGGACCCAGATTGAGCGTTATTAACTCATCCTGAGGGTCATTGTCATAAAAAACGGGATTATTAGGGGTTATCTTGGTTATTCGGTTGCTCATCTTATCTACACTTGAAGTTAACGGCCAAAATAAAAATCTTTCTTATCTATTCGGTTAGGATCTTCTAGCGGATACTCTTTTCGCATTGGAAAAACATCTAGATCATCCATATTCAAAATTCTTCTTAGGTCTGGATGTCCTTCAAAATGAATCCCAAAGAAATCGTAGGTCTCTCGTTCCATCCAGTTTGCCCCCTGCCATACACTTGTCGCAGAAGGTATAGTCGGTTGCTCGCCACCAATAAATACTTTAACGCGAACACGTATATTTTGAAAAAGGTTATGAAGATGATACACCACTGCATATTGCTTCTCCTGTTGCGGATAATGCACAGCAGTAATATCCGTCAAATAATTTAAACGCAACAGCTCATCGTTCTTGACAAATGCCAACAACTCCAAAATATAAGCGGCCTCCGTTTGAATCGCCAATAAACCATGAGGCTCTCCTAAAACGTGGACCTTATCGCCTAAGACAGCCTGTAGACGATCAATTATAACCTGATTATCCAACTTATTCATTATTTGCTTCTATACCGTACTTCTCTAATAACGCTTTATATTCCGGGGTATTTCTCCTATTCAAAGATTCATTTTTCACAATCTCCTGCAACTTGAGCACACCATCTAGAATTGCCTCAGGACGAGGTGGACATCCTGGCACATATACATCTACAGGAATAATTTCGTCAATCCCCTGTAGAACAGAATACGTATCAAAGATACCTCCACTAGAAGCACAGGCCCCTACGGCAATAACCCAGCGGGGCTCAGCCATTTGAATATATACTTGTCTTAAGACTGGAGCCATTTTTTTAGCAATGGTCCCCATCACCAACAACATATCAGCTTGGCGTGGCGAAAAACTAGGACGCTCTGCACCAAAACGAGCTAGATCGTAGGTAGAACCCATAGTCGCCATAAATTCTATTCCGCAACAAGATGTAGCAAAAGGGAGTGGCCACAGGGAGTTGGCTCGGGCCAGCCCAATGGCTTTATCTAACGAAGTGGCAAAAAATCCAGCTCCTTCTACACCCGGAGGCGCTTCGGCTAAGGTAACTTTGCTCATAATTAGTTTTTTCTTCTTTTCGTAGTTTATTTCTCGGTTCAATATAATATTTTTAATCTTGTATTGGAACCGAGGATTGCTATTTAGAACTGTTCTAATCCCAGTTCAGCGCCTTCTTCTTTATCACATAGATAAAGCCCAGAAGCAACATACCCATAAAGACAAACATCTCTATAAGCCCCTGCATTCCAAACTCTCTAAAATTGACCGCCCAAGGGTACATAAAGATAACCTCGATATCAAAAATGACAAATAAGATAGCGACAAGGAAGTATTTGATGGAGAAAGGCTGCCTTGCATTACCGATGACCTCAACTCCGGATTCAAAAGAAGAAAGCTTCTTCTCCGAGCGGACTTTAGGGCCTAAAAGATGAGTTCCCACGATGGTAAGCACTCCGAAACCGGTTGCAACAGCCAATTGAATCAGAATAGGCAAATAATCTACTGGCATATTCTCTAGTTGTACGTTTTCCATGATAAGTTTAAGTCTCAGTTATATACACAAAAATAGGAATTTTATCCCAAATAAAAAGGGGAACTGCATAGCAGTTCCCCTTTTCTTATTAATTTTTAGAGGTTTAACTCTTTAAGTACTCCAAATATGCTTGTGCATTTTCATCCTCTGGGTTATACTTAACGGCATTCTCCATATACTGTAAGGCTTTCTTATTATCTCCTTTCAAGATATGAAAAAAGCCAACATTTGTATAGCCATCTGCTAACTTTGTTTTCTCGTCATCGGTCAATGCTGTACCAGTAGCCTCTTTATCCTTCAATACCTTGATCAATTGATCGAAAGCAGGAACAAACAAACCTTTACATAATTCGGGATGCTCTGTATCAACAACATCCAACTGCAGGTTTGCAAAACCGGTCATATACAACGCTTGCACAAGGTATTCATCATACACTTTTTGATCGTTCGATTTTGCAATAATATCAAATGCTTTGATTGCATCATTTAATTCCTTCGTTGCATCTTCTTCCTTCTCTTTTTTAGCTGCTCCAGCACGGAAGTTAGCCATTCCTAAGAAATAATTTGCCTCGTAATAGAAATCCGTACCAGTTTTCTGCGCAGGAATATTGAAAATAGCTGCGGCTACATCATATTTACCTTGTCCAAATGCAACCATACCGGCCGAACCGATTTCTGGCATCATTTCAGGGTTCATCTCCAACGCTTTTTGCAAATTAGGAAGACCTTTAGCGACATTGCCCGCTTCGATATTTGCCAAACCGGAGAAAAGATAATCGATATCGATCAAACGACTCTCTTCAGCGCCTGCGAACAATTTATCAAAATACTCGACACCTTTCGCGTAATCTTTATCTTGGTTGACTGCAATCAAACCTAAGTAACGGAATACTTTTGCATCAACTCCCGGTACATTAGCCAACTTCTGAGCAACAGTCTTCAATTCATCATATTTCTGACCATATACTAAGAAATCCGCATAGCGTACGTTCGCCTCTGGTGACATATCACCCGTAACCTGTAAATACTTTTTGTAACTATCTACTGCTTTTGAAACCTGAGCTTCGTAAGCTGCTTTTTCTTCATCTGTATTATCTGGCATACGCTTCGCCATCTGCAATTGCGTTTCAGCGATCTCGCGGTACACCGGACCATAGTTCGGGTATTCAGATGCGATATTGTTATATTGCTCTAATGCTTCGTCAAAAGCAAATGCACGACGTGTGATCAATGCTTGTTGCACTTTTGCTTTTACCAAGTTAGGATCCACATTCAATGCATCACGGTAACTAACATAAGCTTGACTATTATCTTTCAATCCTAAGAAAGCATCACCTAAAGCTACAGGAACCATAGCGTCCTTCGCATTTTTAGCTTTTGCTTGTGTCAAATAATCTACTGCTTTTGCAAAATCAGGCTTAGGTGCATCGATATAAGCACGACCGATATAATACAAAGGCAAATAATCTTTCTTTCCTAGAGAAGCAGTCGCTGTAGCAAATTTAGATTCTGCCGCAGAAGTATTGTTCTTCATCAAATCTACGATACCCAAACCCACACTATTCAATTGCTCTTTTGGCGCATTTGTCAAACCATTATTAAAAATGATTGCCGCAGAATCAGCCTTCTCGTTGATCAAATAAATCTGTCCAAGGTAAAAGTAGTTCTCGCCATCTTTAGCCTTCTTCTCGACCAAATTTTGCAAAATACCTTTAGCCTTATCGTACTGCTCTGCATCCATAGCTGCCTGAGCGTCCTTCAAACTTTGAGCACTTGCTGTACCAACCACAGCCCCAGCTAGTAATAAACTCAAAAATAATTTGCTTTTTGTCATAATTCTATCTTGTATTCTTATAGTTGTTTACTAATTTATTTTATCTCTAATTATTATCTCGCGACCTGGCATTGTATAAGGCAATAATCCCGACTTCAAAACAATACGCTGTCCTCTATCTCCGGTCATAAACGCTGAAAAGCCAATTCCCAATCCCAAATTAGGCTGGTAGTTCAGTACAAAAATCTCGCGCTTTAAAGGGTACTCCCCTGTCGCAAAACTTGTCTGAGAAGGCTTCACGTATTTCTTGACCCCATCTTTCTCACTAACTACGCTCAAGATACGAATTTTATCTTTTTCTGAAAAAGAACTTTCTAAAGATAAAAATTGATTGTAACTAATCAAGCCAACTTTTCCTCTTTTTTCTGCTACTTCCTTTAAAACAGCTTCAGCACCATCCTTTGCCTCGACAAAAGTGTTAGCCACCTTTTCTATCTTCCCCAGTTCTCTAAAGTAACGAAAGACACTCGAATTCAGATTGTCAAAAACCAAGGAATAATCCTTGACTTTATTTCCCTTCATCAGCTCTGGAATATCAGATACATTAACGCTCGTATCCGCATCCGCAATATTCCCTACCAAAATAATGCCATCATACGCGACGCCATAAATTCTAGGTGTAACAGATCTCGCCTTAAACCCTTTTTGCTCCTCCTCTGTCAGCTGCCTAGTCAAAACTGCAAACGCTACATCTCCATTCAAAAGACTATTAACCACTTGTACTTCAGAATTGGCATGCTCCTCGATTTTAGCATTATAGTAAGAGCTTTCAAAAACTTCTTTCTGCTCCAAAAACAGAGGCAAGATCGTTTCGTCTACAGCAACCGGTAAAACTCCAGCCAAGATATCATCTTTCTTCTCCTTTTTAGTACTATTGGAACAGCCTGTAAAACCAAGAGCGACCACGCTGATCAACACAGAACAAAAAAACAGTTTCATACTCAGTAAGATTTAAAGATTAATAGAAGGATTAATCGTACATGATTTTTTAACGTAAAAAATTATTCTGCCAAAGTCTTGCAAATCGCATAAACGAGTACACAATCAGCAATCCTCCAAACATATTCTTATACGTTTTGTCAATTTCTAGAGGAAACGATTTCCAAAAGATAATCAATAGACCCAAAATGAAATAGAAAAGAAACATACATAGGCCTAAAATGGACAGAAATCGCTGTGTCGGCGATTTCTGTCTAAATTTATTGTTTCTTGAGTTGTTATTCACACTCATTACATATTTGTTAAGTCCAAACGAATAGGCAAAGTATAAGCAACACGTACTGGACGTCCGTTCTGAATACCTGGGCTCCATTTCTTCGCTTTCTTCAACAAGTTGACAGCAGCTTGTCCTGTACCGTAAGAAAGGTCACGAACAACTTTTATATCTGTCAAAGAACCATCTTTCTCTACAACAAACGATACCTGAACAGTTCCTTTTACACCTGCATCGATAGCGCCTGATGGATATTGGTAGTTATCACCAATCCATTTACGGAAAGCGGCCATACCACCTGGAGGATCAGGTTGAATCTCCACGGATTCGAAGATTTCCTCTCCGGAACCAGTTCCTCCTTCTACACCTTTAGTACTACCTGTTGCTGATCCAGCAACATCTTTTGTACCCCATTTACCTTCAGTTGTGATACTACCACCCTTCATACCTTTCATCGCAACAGGACCGATAAGTTTTTTCTTATCCGTAGCCTCTTCGACAGTAGCTACTTCCTGCTCTACCGCCTTTTCCTTAGGAACAGGCTTAATCTCAGGTAAAGCAACTACATCTAGCGCAGGTTTTGATTCAGCAATCTTAGGTGCTTCTTCTTGTACAGGTGGCTTCTCCTCTTCTTCAGGAAGCTTCTCCGCCAAATCCTCTAAAGTAACTTCTTCTGTAAAAGCGATCTCCTCTTTCGGAGCTTCTTTTCCTGAAAAAAGCTTTAGATTAAGTGCCGAAGGAACACTGAAAACCGCAACAACAGCCGTTACAATAAGTAAGGCGGTGTTGGTTGCTTTCGGTCCCAACTTACGAAGCTCGTACGCTCCATAAGACTTGTTCCTGTTTTCGAAGACAACATCAAGCCACTCTTTCTTAAATATATTTAATTTTCCAAACATATTATTTCTGTTTTATGATAACTGCACACAATGATTAATCATTGTACAGATTATCCTTTTTCAATAGCTCAATTTCTTCGGCCATGATACGGTTAGATATCATATAACGCTTAACATCTACGATTTTCATCTCGTCTAGCGCATCAACGATATTTCTAGTTACCGATTTTTCACTCGGGCGTATCACTACGATCATGTCTTTGCCTCCTGCCTGTTGAGGAACTAACTTTTGCATCTTCAGAAGTACAGCACGTAGGCCGTCCTTACTGTAATCGATTACAGCTGGTTCTTGGATAGGCTTTTTAACATCACCTTGATACCAAATAAGCTTGTCGTCAGAACCCAACACCAAAGTCACACTACGATGCTCATCCACATCAACATCAGTTTGTTTATCTGTCTCGACGTTTTTATCAGGCATAGCGACATCCATCGCTTGAGGCTTATTCAAGGAAGTGGTCAACATAAAGAACGTGATCAATAAGAACGCCAAGTCAACCATGGCTGTAAGATCGACCTTACCCCCAGATTTTTTTGACCTTACCTTTCCGCCTTTACCGCCCTTACCAGAGTCTTGATTTAATTCTGCCATTTGCTTCTATTCTAATTAATCAGCTTTAAGACCAGTTACGAAACTGAACTTGTTTTGCTTCTGATTACGTAATGTTTCAATTATTAAATTCAAACTAGGAAACTTCTCATTGGCATCTGCCTTGATTGCTACCGTCATTAGCTCGATATCATCTGGATCAGTACCATCTGCGGCAGCTTTATCTCTCAATATCTTTGCTGATGCTAACCTAGCCTGCTTTACCCATGAAGACAATTCATTTGATGCGTTTGATGTCGAATCTACAGGAATTCCCTTTTGCTTATCTTCTGTTCTATCGCCTGCTTCAGCTGCCAACAATGTTTTCATTGTTTTCATTGACACTCCAAAGTCTTCCATCGCTTTGAATTTACCATATTCTTCTGGCGTAAATTCAATGCCATACAATGCACCCATTTGCTGTAAAGCTTGTACGCGTACATTTTGGTCTGACATATGAAAGAAGACTTTTCCTTCATTACCGACAGTAATCATCGCTACGTTTCCATCAGGCAATTTTGCTTCTGAATAAGAATGTGGCGCGTCAACTATCAGTGACTCTTGTTGTC
The DNA here is from genome assembly GCA_031277715.1 of Sphingobacterium sp. Lineage (GTDB taxonomy): Bacteria > Bacteroidota > Bacteroidia > Sphingobacteriales > Sphingobacteriaceae > Sphingobacterium. Next base: position 12,755 of record JAITLW010000159.1, read on the forward strand.
TTGCGGTTGCTGTAAGAACGAAGAACGTAAGAAGCAAGAAAGATACGTCACACATCGCTGTCATGTCGATCGATGTACTGGCTCTTTTTACTTTTGCTTTACCCATTTCTTTAATCTTTTTTAATTAACAACTCTTCTTTTTCTTAATGATGCTTGTACATTTCAGTTTCCATAAAAAAAACTAAAATTTATTTTTAAGCATCTTACTTGTGGTTAGCCGCGTACGTTTGTACGATAGAGAAACCAGCCTCGTCGATAGAGTAAGTTAATTTGTCGATTTTTGCAGTCAAGATGTTGTACATTACAATAGCAAATGTAGATGTAGCAATACCTGTTGCTGTATTGATAAGGGCCTCAGAAATACCGTTTGCTAATTTAGCTGAATCTGGAGCACCACCTGTTGCCAATGCCGAGAAGGCCTTGATCATACCTGTTACTGTTCCTAATAGACCTGTCAACGTACCGATAGAAACCAAAGTAGCCAATACGTTTAAGTTTTTCTCTAACATAGGCATCTCTAATGCTGTAGTCTCTTCGATTTCTTTTTGGATAGCTAATGCTGATTTTTCTGCATCTAATCCTGGGTTAGCTTCAACATCTTTGTATTTCAACAAACCTGCTTTGATTACGTTAGCAACAGAACCTTTTTGTTTGTCACACTCAGCGATAGCTGTATCAATACTACCAGTTTTTAATAATGATTGTACTTTTCTTACGAAGTTACCTACATTACCTGTACCTGAAGCTTTTCCGATAACGATAAAACGCTCGATAGCGAATACCCATACCATCAAGAATAGACCGATTAAGATAGGAACGACTACCCCTGCGTGATAAACCATACCACCGTAGTTACCTGGAAGAGGTTGGTTTTCAGGATTATTATCGATAAAGTTAGAAGGGTTACCCATCACATATTTCCAAATCAAATAACCAATGATAAAACAAATAACGATAGATAAGCTCGCAAATAAGTTACCTGAATTGCCACTCTCTTGTTTTGCTGGGCTAGTAGTTTTTGGTGCGTTTGCCATTTTTACTAAATTTTAGATTTTTACTGTTGTTTAATTATTTATGTTTAATTCAATTTAATGCAATACTTTTTACATCATTTTGACGTCTGTCAAAACAAATATACTATTTTGTTACAAAAGTCAAATTTTTTAGCATTTAATTTTATACTCTTTATAAAATGTGCTTGACAGATGAGCATCAGCGGCAATCATATCCTCAATACACACATAAATTAAATGTTTCCATCTTGTGAATATTATGCAATAAAAACTATTTTTTTTTTGATATGCAAATTAATAAATAGTTAACTCACAAAAATAAGTAAGCTATCACTTACTTTGTTTGTTACAACATATTTGCAGGTTACTGCACTTTAAGCCTCTAATCTCCTTGTACTAACGCATTTATAAAGCAAAAATTGCCTTAACCACCAACTTGTTTCACACTATACCCCGCGGTCGTTAAAATTTCAAAAACTTTCTGCTTAAAATCCCCTTGTATCAAAATCTCTCCGTCTTTTGCTGTTCCCCCCACGCCGCATTTCTGCTTTAACAATTTAGCCAGATCCTGAAAATCGGAATCTTTCCCTATAAATCCCTCAACCACTGTTACAACTTTGCCTTTCCTAGATTTGCGGTCTAAAAGAACTTTCAATTTCTGCTTCTCTTTCGGCAGTGTCTCTATTTCCGTCTCTAATTCTTCATCGTAGGAAAACGAGCTATCAGTCGAGTAAACGATACCTTCGTAACGTTGCTTTTTTTGTTTCGCCATTTTTATTTAAAAGTTACAGAAGTTATAAAAGTGATGTAAGTGATGGAGGAGTCTTTCATAACCATCACAACCTTTGTCACCGTTATAACTTTATTTTAGTATTAAGTAGTTCGTATTGAGATTACGTTATAGCTTCATTAAAGCATAAGGTTATACCTATGTTACTTTATCACTTCTGAACCTATATCAGGTTGCATTAACATATTATCTTCAATGAACTTGGTTTTACCTCTATTTTAAGATTTCCGGTTAAGGCCAATGGCTCGCCATCGACATGCACAGGACCGGTATCATCCCGCTCGATCAATATATTGCGCCCCGGAATAATCTCAACATACTCGGACTGATCTGCAGATCGATTAAAAAGATGATACACCATCATCGGCAGTATATACAAGGGGAATTTATGCACGATACACACATCCAACACGCCGTCACTTACAGATGCATTAGGTGCTATGTAAGCGTTATTACCGTATTGTGGCGAATTGGCAACAGATATCATAAATGCCTCCCGCTCATACTTCTTACCATCTATGGTTAAGGTATAATGACAGGGCTTGTATTTCCCTAAGACATTGATCACAGACCTTAAATAACCGATAGGCCCCCGGATAGAGTCATTTGCAAATCGGTCACTCACTGACGCATCAAAACCCAAACCCGCAATATTGAAGAAAGGCTTGTCATTGATGGTTCCACAATCTACGTCAACCGTTTCAAACCGATTTAAACGACGAATAGCGGCTGTCTCATTCATAGGGATCCCTAAATAGAGCGCTAGACCATTACCCGATCCTTCGGGAATAATCCCCAAAGGAACTCCCGACCCTATCAGTGCCGCCCCCAACTCGTTGATGGTACCGTCTCCCCCTACAGCTATAACCGCATCGTATTTTTCTTCAATAGCTTTCTTACCCAGTTCATAGGCGTGATTAGGCTTGGTTGTCTGCTGAAAAGTAGGATTAAACTTCTTTAAATCAAGAACTTCCAAAACCTTCTTATTGAAAGCCGTTTTCTTCTTTCCTCCCGAAATGGGGTTTATCACAAAAAGTATCTTTTTTTGATCTTCCATAAATGCATACTGTCACGCTTGTAAAGATAAGAATACATTGCAATTAATAACCGTTCAAATTTTGGAATAACTAAAATTAGCTTTTAATAGTTATAAAAGAGTTGTAGCTTTGTGGCGTCAAAAAAAGGTGGACTGATTTGCATTTTACACATACAGAGGTAAAAAGGGAGATTGCAACCACAGAAAAAAAGTGCTAAAACCGTTCATTCATTCGATTTTTCACTACTACCTGTATTGCCCTTCCCCTAAGATACAACGCGGTCCGCAGAAGTAATACTATACAAAAACAAATATTGTAATATGGCATATCTATTTACATCCGAATCGGTATCGGAAGGCCATCCCGACAAAATTGCTGATCAAATATCTGACGCATTAATTGATAACTTCTTAGCCTGGGACGAAGATGCCCGCGTGGCTATCGAAACATTGGTCACAACTGGACAAGTTGTACTGGCCGGTGAAGTCAAGTCTAAAATATACTTAGATGTACAGAAAATAACCCGGTCGGTTATTGAAAAGATTGGCTACACCAAATCGGCTTATATGTTTGAAGCTAATTCTTGTGGCGTACTATCGGCAATACACGAGCAGTCTGCCGACATTAACCAAGGGGTAGACCGCAAAACGAGACAAGACCAGGGCGCTGGTGATCAAGGAATCATGTTTGGATACGCCAACAATGAGACTGATAACTATATGCCTTTAGCGTTAGATTTATCTCATCGCTTACTCTATGAATTAGCGGCATTGCGCCGTGAAAATAAGGAAATCACTTATTTACGCCCAGACGCTAAATCTCAGGTTACACTAGAATATAGCGACGACCATAAACCTTTGCGTATCGACACTATCGTAATCTCTACTCAACACGATGATTTCGACAAAGAGGATACCATGCTCGCAAAAATTACAGAAGACATCAAAAACATTTTGATTCCTCGCGTCAAAGCACAATTGAAGCCCGAACTACAAGCATTATTCAACGATGATATAAAATTTCATGTCAACCCTACCGGCAAGTTTGTAATCGGTGGTCCTCATGGGGATACCGGATTGACTGGACGTAAAATCATTGTGGATACTTATGGAGGCAAAGGTGCTCACGGAGGTGGGGCTTTCTCTGGAAAAGATCCTTCAAAAGTAGACCGCTCTGCGGCTTATGCAACGAGACATATTGCCAAAAATCTAGTCGCTGCCGGTGTTGCGGACGAAATTCTAGTGCAAATCTCTTACGCCATTGGTGTAAAAGACCCTATGGGAATCTACGTAAACACCTATGGCACAAGCAAAGTAAATTTATCTGATTCCGAAATTGCAACCAAAATAACGGAACTGTTTGACATGACCCCGTATGGTATAGAAACAAGACTAGGCTTACGGAATCCGATGTATGCAGAAACCGCAGCATACGGACATATGGGAAGAACACCGAAAACGGTTACTAAGACTTTCGAAAATTCAAACGGCGAAACTAAAACGGTAGAAGTTGAATTGTTTACTTGGGAGAAACTGGACTACGTCGATAAAGTAAAATCTGCTTTTGGAATATAATTCTTAACCAGATCATACGTTTTAAAAAGCTCAAAGAACTAACATTCTTTGAGCTTTTTTTAAATAGTAAATACGGTACCTGATAGGTATCCGATTAGCTATAGATTCTGAATTAACAGGTAGATTATCCGTACTTCATTCGGACTTAACAGGGACTTCATTCGGATAAATCCGAATGAAACTCGAATTATATCCCAGTTTTTTCCCTATCAAATACCTTTGGGGGTAAAAGATGTTCCCGACTTGGTAGAAGAATGAACCGAAGACTTCTCTAGTAGACTTAAAGCATATTGAGATAATTAGGGATGGAAGATCTATATCAGCCCTCTGGCCTTGATCTCTAAATACTTATTTATGGCATTTATACTCAGGTCCTCTGGTGCGGTATAAATTGTCTGTAACCCATTGCGTGTGAGCTCTTGGATAATCAGATTTTTCTCGTACACAAATTTCTCCGCAATAATCTTATTATAAATATCGATTGTTTTTACAGCCTGCTCGCGCGCCAAATCGAACAGTTCTGTATTTTTGAACACGACCACAACCACGATATGGCTCTTATTCAGCATCCGTAAATAAGGGAGCTGCCTGTCCATTGCTTCCAAGGTCTCAAAGTTCGTATAAATAAAGATTAACGAGCGCTTATTGATATACTTCCGAGCAAAAGCATATAGTCCTCCAAACTCAGATTCTTCGAATTTTGTCGTAATGCCATAGAGTTTGTCGGAGATCAGCTTCATCTGTTTATTGTTCCGCTCAGCTACAATATGATTATCGACCTCTTTGGAGAAGGTCAACATACCTGCCCGATCCTGCTTAAGTATCGCGGCATTCGAAAGGACCAAGGTCGCATTTATAGCATAATCCAACAGGGTCATCTCTTGGAAAGGCATACGCATCACACGCCCCAAATCAATAAAAGAGTAAATTGGTTGGGATTTCTCTTCTTGATATTGGTTTATCATCAGCTTATTATGCTTGGCTGAGGCTTTCCAATTCATATGTCGATACTCATCGCCTTTGACATACTCGCGTATATGGTCAAACTCCATCGTAGTGCCTATGCGACGGATGCGTTTAATACCTAACTCAACTAGTCTATCCGTCGTTGCCAGGAGCTGATATTTACGCATCTGTATAAAGGAAGGGTAGCAAGGGATATCAAGACTGCCCTCAAGCACAAACTTCCTTTCAAAAAGTCCAAGGTGACTGACCAAAACATTACACCTCCCAAAAGAATATACGCCTCGGCTTTTGGGAGACAGTTCGAATTCGATTTCATGAGCTTTATCTGGAGACAACCGTAGGAAAAACTCATTCTGCCGCATCTGCAATTGTAGAGGCATCTCTTCCAGTACACGTGCCTTTACCCCGATAGGATAATTGCTCGACACCAGCAACGAGAACGGATTAATATCTCCGTTTGACATTTTTTCAGGATATCTACGTTGAATCACAATGGGCTTTTTAGGAAAAAACAGAAAAAGCAAATCCCAAACACAGACCAATAGTATTCCCCATAGTACAACGGTGCATAAGATACGCAGAGGTTCCACGTAAAACGACAGGGCAAACCCTCCCGCCAGCCCTAAAAGCAGAAAGAAAAAGAGATTCTTGACATACAGCTGCCTTATCCACTTCATTATCGAGGAATTTCTACAGATTCTACCAACTGGCGAATAATATAATCGGCTGAAAAACCTTCCATTTCTTTTTCTGGGGTAAGCTGTACACGGTGTCCTAAAATCGGAGAAGCGACATACTTTGCATCCTCTGGTGTCACAAAGTCTCTCCCCTGGAGAGCGGCAAAAGCCTTGGACGCTTCCAATAACGCAATGGATGCCCGCGGCGATGCTCCAAGACTTAAATTTGGATTACTCCGCGTCTGCACAACAATCTGCGCAATATAATGCAACACATCCTCATGTACAAAAACTAGTTTCGTCAATTGCTGGAAGTGAACAAGTTCTTCTTTGGTCATGACCGTTTGGACAAGTTCTTCTTTATTACCAGTACGCTGTAAATGATGCTCTTTCAAAATATTCAACTCTTGCTCAAACTCCGGGTAATGAACATCTACCTTAAATAAGAAACGGTCTAACTGTGCCTCAGGCAGTCGATACGTTCCTTCATGCTCAATCGGGTTCTGCGTCGCAAATACAATGAATGGGCTCGTCATCTTGTAGGTATGTCCATCAACGGTGACCTGCTCTTCACTCATACATTCAAACAGCGACGCCTGTGTCTTTGCTGGAGCTCTGTTGATCTCATCTATCAAAATAATATTCCCAAATATCGGTCCCTTTCTAAACTCAAACTCATTGGTCTTCAAATCTAAGATAGACGAACCTGTCACATCGGAAGGCATTAAATCTGGCGTAAACTGAATCCGCTTGAAATCACTACTTATGGTCTTCGCGATAAGTTTTGCCGTCAATGTCTTCGCTACTCCGGGGAGCCCCTCGATCAGCGAATGTCCTCCTGCAAGAATCGATATCAACAGCATATTGATTACACGATCCTGTCCTACAATCACCTTTTTTATCTCCTGCCTTACGGCCTCTAACTTTTCTTGTAAAACGGTCAAATCAATCCTGTTTTCAAAATCGGGCAAATAACGATCTGTTACATTATCTTGTTCGCTCATATCAAATTAGCTTTACTTTTAAATTCTTCTATTTTTCTATTAATATCTTTTACATCCGCTATGGAAAAACTATTCTGCGTGCGGCACCCGTGGAGAAAAGAGAAAAGTGCCGTCGTTTCTTCTAAACCTACTGCTGATTTCAGGGAAAGTTGCCGTAGGAATTTATCATCTATGAGATCCAGCGTTTCTAAGTGATAGTGATGCCGTATAGCGTAGAGGAAATAATCGATTTTCTTGTGAGCAATATTTCCGGGGTCCCCATTCTCATAATATAATGTACCAATGGTCTTCGCAAACTCTTTGGAAAGGTTGGACTCTGGTCTCACAATTTTTACCGCACGCTGCTCACGCTTGCTTTTAAACAATAGCAGTACAAATAGACCAAACAACAACAAATACCAGGCCTGGTTAAAACCAGGGCTGGTTAAAATAACCCGCAAAGGCGTAGCAGACTGTCCGGAATTAAAGTAATAATCGGAAAACAACACTTTCTTATTCTTAATTACCCTCAAGGCCCGTGAGACATACTCGTACCCCCCTTTCTGCAATAGGTGATAGTTGGTAAATACTTCCGGGACTAAATGTAAATAAATAGCACCCTTACCGTGAGACACGCGAACAAAATTGGGGATAGCTCTTCCTCGGGAATGTAGTTGCCCCAAAATCGTACAGGTTTTTGCATTAAGCTTAGAAAAAACATTGAAATCGGAGACTCTATCCAAATAAAGTCTGCCTGTATCCTGCCCCAGCGAGTAGCTGACATTCTTGTCCGTAGGTACAAACAACTTATACTGCAATGCCTCTGCTTTAATGCCTAACGTATCCAACAGCTCGTCACCGATATAGGACGAAGCCACAAAAATCTCTCCCCCAGCATCAGCATAATCCAATATCTTCTTTGCATCTAGATTATCATAACTGGCATATTGGTATACATCAACCAATACGGCATTATAATCCCGAACACTATCCAGACGATCTACCAATTCATATAGCGTCTCTCCAAAATCTTCATACACGTGATCGGCGCCTAAGATACGAGGTGCCTCATTCCGGAAAACGAAAAGACCATAGGGTATTTTATCCTTGAAATTATAGGTTTTCGACCAATTTATGGGACGCTTTGCTCCAGCATCAATCAGTGCAATACCTATTGCAACAGTCAATACCAATAACAGTCCTATCCATATACTTTTTTTCAAGACCACCTCCTTTGAAATTGGACAAACTGTTCTTCATACTTCGCATAAGATGCTGCCGTAATAACAAACCCACCAAACCACACGTAATCAAACAGCGCAGCACATGCTAAAAATTCATTCTTCAAGGCGACATTATCCACCTCTTCCATCAGCTCACTATTGGTTTTTGACTGATTCCATTGTACAATTCCTTTTCTACCTAGAAGCTGTATATTCATCAGATGCAGGTAACGAACGGCCAAAGCGTAGTTTTTCTGTTGCAACGCTTCCGACAAGTAGGCATCAACATCAACCCGTAGCAAGTTCTTCTCCACAAAGTCTATCTGTTGCATCTCTTCCTCTTCATGCTCGTGATGTATATATACACGCTTGCGCGAAATAAAAAACTTATAGGCTAAAAACACAAAAATAACACCACCGACAACCGCTAATATATTAAGGATTCCTTCATTAAAATTAGTGTTCGGAGCTGGAAATAGACTTGAAAAGAAAGTTCCAATACGGTCGAACAGCTTATCAAAAAAGCTTAACTTGTCTGAAATGCTCTCTATATACTCAAATTCTTTGCTCTGATACCGGGATAGCATAGCATCGTAAGAAGGTAAGGTATCCGCTATTATCATCTTACTTGTAGGAATAGAATCATAATAACCGGGCTTCCAGTACGTGTATGTTGGCGTACTGCCGGCAACACCGAGGGTATCCACCGCGACCGTCTGTAGAGCGCTAAGCATCGCCCCTCCTTCCTATCTTATGGATCTTTTCAAAAACATCTTCTCCAAAACGAAGTTCTTTGGCCGTTTCATAGATAATACCATAACTGATTACGGATAGCATGTAATAGATGATAAAAAAAACGGACAGCATTGTACTCCCAAAAGTAACAAGCATCTTTCCAACATATGTTTCAAAAAAATCATTGTTGAAGCCAACATAATTATATGCTAACAAACCTATTACAACCAGCGGAACTATACTCATCAGTGTCATTAAAGACCGAAATAGAAAGGTGACTATGTAAGAAGCTAAACCATATTCACCGATCTTGTCCTTTAACATCGAAAAAGCGGAGGTATAAGTATCAAACAGGTCATAGTAATTCTCTCTATACAGCATAAAAGCAGTAAAAAACCATAGCCCTAATATGGCAAAAACCACCCCTATGGCAAGACTTCCAACAAGGGGAATCAATGCTGAAATAAATAACGTAAAACTAATAGGGATAAACAGAATAATGCCAACGATGATACTCCCCAATAAAAAACGGAAGTACTTATTCATGTGATTTTTAAACGATCTCCAGATGTCTTTATAAGAAAACAAAAGGTCTCTCCTATCCCTTAGCAGGATAAAGTACTCTATGGTAAATCCAAACGCAAGCACCCCAATAATCAACATAAAACCCGCCGCTAACCCTAAAGTGACCAGCATATCGACAATCTCACCTGAGCTGTAATCTGCGTTTAAATTGATCTGGGTGGAAATGTAATACCCAACAAGCAACATCATACACAACGGACCAATCAATAGCCGCAGCAACTCTCGTGACAGGTGTCCCCAAATAATTTTCAGTAGGTTGATAAAGTCTTGTACAAACTCCCCTACTTTACGCTCGCGCTTAAACTCGAATTCGCTTAACTCCATTTATACTTTCTTGCTAACTGTCGAGGTCTAATGATATAACAATAAATAATAGCCACCATAGACATCACAATAATACATGCACACAACCATACGGATACCTGATAGTACCGTGTGACAAACCCTTCCAGGGTACCTGCTATTATAAAAAAGGGAACGGTACTAATCAATACTTTTGCGGCTTGTTTGGTTGCCGCTTTAAAGGACTCCAACCGACTATAAGATTTTGGAAAGAGAATACTATTACCCATTGCAAGACCGCATCCGCCCGCAATGACGATAACGGAAAGCTCAATCGTACCATGTATCCATATCGCAGACATGGCTTCCTGCAGTACATTATACTTATAAAATAGATAATGGAACGTCCCCACCATAATGCCATTGCTGAACAGGATATATCCTGTACCAAGGCTAAAAAAAACACCAAAAATAAAGGCGTAAAAGGCGACTTTCACATTGTTAATGGTTATAGCGAGCGCTCCGCCCCAGTTACTTCCATCTTGGTACACTCCGGCGGGATTTCCCGCCTTGATGTTTTCAATCGTCATATTGACATAGCTATCACCAAGAATAAGCCTTACGAATCCTTCGTCGTGCTGAGCCGATACAAACCCGATCAAACTAGCAAACACGAAAATCAAGAAGGAATACATCAGGGGACGCCGGATAGACCAGATAGCCTCGAATACCTCCAGCTGAAAAAAATGGGCTATTTTATTATTTGACGATTTTTGATCTTTATAAATTAGCTGATGAGCACGGATAGAAAGCTCATTGAGATATTGCTTCGTTTTACTTTTAGGATAAAAAGTCTGTGCGTAGGCCAAATCGTTCGTCAACTCAATGTAATTAGAAGCCAAAGTATCTGGATTGACATCTCCTTTATTTGTCAAGTTATTTTCTATTGACAACCATTTTTCTTTATTACGTTCTATAAAGGATGCTTCTCGCATAAACTAAAGATTACAGCTTGCTATAAACTTAGATAAAAAGCACGGGATTCTCGAAAACTAATAAAAATTAATCCATCAAAATTAATTTAAAAACACATAATCTATCTTTTTTATAACCGAAGTCCGTAACTTCACATCAAGATGAACAAGTTGCTGATCAATACTCCACAAAACGTAAACTTCGAATATAAGCTCGCATCTGTAGGTTCGCGCTGTATCGCTTTTGGTTTGGATTATGGTATTATGATATTGTATGCCATCTTTACATTTACCCTTCTTTCCAAGATAGGCCTGTTTAATTCTTCTGACCCTTGGCTTAGTTGGGGAGTTGTTTCTTTCGCTACCTTACCTATCTTTCTATATCCTCTTCTTTTTGAGACCCTGATGGAAGGACAAACTATCGGGAAGCGAATTATGAAAATAAAAGTCGTCAAGATAGACGGCACCCGAGCCACATTCTATCAATACTTTATACGCTGGGTGTGTAATGCTGTGGATATATTTATGAGCATGGGAGGGCTAGGGCTCACAAGTATCATATTATCCCAAAAAAGTCAACGTATTGGAGATATTGCCGCGGAAACGGCCGTTATCAATATCAAAGAAGAGATAGGTCTAAAAGAAACGCTGTTTGAGGAAATTACAGCAACGCACAGCATTGTATATCCGGAGGTCATTAGGCTTACCGACCGGGATCTCAACGAGATCAAAGAAATATATCACACCGGATACCGTAGAAAAAACTATAGGATCATCCAGGCTTTAGCCGCCAAAGTAGAAATCCTACTGGGTGTAAAAGCAAACATACACCCAGAGGACTTTATAAGTCAAGTCATAAAGGACCACTATTACATGTTCAAAGAACAGTAATAGCGCTATTCACTCTATGCTATTGTCGCTGACGATGTCTGTGCCTGTCTATCGACCTTTTTAACCAATCCTTGCAACACATTCCCTGGCCCTACTTCAACAAATGATTCTGCTCCATCGGCAAGCATGTGCTGAACGGTCTGTGTCCATCTTACGGCACCTGTCAACTGAGCTATAAGATTTTCTTTGATTTTAGCTGGGTCTGTATAAGGCTTCGCGTCCACATTCTGGTAAATTGGACAAGTTGGAGCTGTGATAACAGTGGCTTCAATCGCAGCCTGTAACTCAACCTTTGCTGGCTCCATCAATGGGGAGTGAAAAGCTCCTCCAACATTCAGTTTCAACGCACGCTTTGCGCCTGCCTCAGTCAACAATGCACATGCCTTGTCTATTCCTGCGATAGAACCCGAAATAACGAGCTGGCCTGGGCAATTGTAGTTCGCTGGAACGACAACATCCTCTACCTGTGCACAAATCCGCTCAACGGTTTCGTCATCCAATCCAAGAATGGCCGCCATCGTAGAAGGCTCCACTTCACAGGCTTTTTGCATCGCATTTGCTCGTTTTGCGACAAGTTTCAACCCGTCTTCAAATGATAGCGCCCCAGCCGCAACCAAAGCAGAGAACTCGCCTAACGAGTGTCCTGCAACCATAGCAGGATTAAAACTATTGCCTAGCGCCTTTGCAAGAATAACAGAATGCAAAAATATAGCCGGTTGTGTTACTTTCGTCTGTTTCAGATCCTCATCCGTACCCGCAAACATGATATCAGTGATACGAAATCCTAAAATATCGTTCGCCTGTTCAAATAGTGCTTTTGTTTCTGCATTCAGGTTATAAAGATCTTGTCCCATTCCAACGAATTGGGCTCCCTGACCAGGAAAAATGTAAGCTGTTTTCATTTGTAAATTATTTGTTTTCTAATAGCCGTCCGCCAGCTGGCGGATCCAGATTTCATCCATTCCTGTTCATGTAATCGCTACTACAGCGATATTTCAGATTTGAATGATTTATGTTTTAAAGATAATTACTTTTCGGGCATAAATTTTAAAGATACTAAGCGTTTCTCGTCAAAGAAGATATTCGACAGTTCGAAAAGATCTTCTGCACTGACCTTATCTATGCTACTCAGTACATCTTCCAAAGAAATAACCCGTCCGTAATCTATAATATTCTTTGCCTCGGCGATAACCATACTCATTCTGTTTTCTTCAGCTAAGGCAATCTGTCCTTTAAATTTCTGCTTCGCTCTAGTCAACTGATATTCAGAAACAGGCGTGCTTTTAAGTTTATTTAATTCCTTAAAAACCAGCGAAACGGCCTTATTTAGCTTCTCTTCATCTGTCCCCAGATAAATACTGATACTCCCGGTATCTTTATACATGGTAAAATTAGACTCGATCGTATAGGCAATGCCATATTTCTCACGAATACCGAGATTAAGGATCGAACTCATCCCATACCCTCCGAGCATATTGTTAAGCAAGAGCAGTGCGGTCTTCCGGTCATCGTAGACTCCAAAAGTCTGTCCACCCAACATATAGTGTGCCTGATTGATTGGTTTTTCAACAATCTGGTTAATGCTGTTTACAACAGGGACAACTTGTGTCGGGGTATCTAAGAGATTCGGTTTTATTTTTCCAAAAATACGCTCCGCCAATCGCTTTACTTGGGTCAATGAATAATCCCCCGAAATAGCGATAACGATCTCCGAGGTATTGTAGGTATCCTGCATAAAACGAAGAATGTCCGACTTCGTGATGGACTTTAGATCGTCTTCTAAACCTAATATATTATGCCCCAACCCAGACCCCTGAAATAAAAGGTCTTCAAAATCATCCATTATCGACTCTTCAGGACTATCTAGATAGGAAGCGATTTCGTCTAGAACGACACCCCGCTCTTTCTCTATCTCGGTATCAGGAAAAGTAGAGTGGAATAAGACATCTTCAAAAAGATCTAATGCCCGTTCCAAATAGGGATTCAGGAACGAAGCGTGCAAACAGGTGTATTCTTTTGTGGTATAGGCATTCAAATCACCTCCAACATGCTCCAAGCGATTCAAAATCTGATTGGTAGACCGTTTTTCAGTACGCTTAAAAACAAGGTGTTCAATAAAATGAGCCATCCCAAACTTACCCTCTTGCTCATTCCTAGATCCGGTATTTACGAGAATACAGCTATGGGTGATAACTGATTTTTGAAAATGCAATAATACGCGTATACCGTTATCCAATTGGATAAGATTGTACTCCTTCATTCAGATGGATTTTTTAATAATGAATGCAAAGTTACGTAATAAAAGACAAACCAACAGCATAAGTGCGGTACCCGCTATCCTCCACAAAACAAGCGAACAACTCATCCACAAAAAAGCACATCCCAAGCAGTTTGCTGCTTGGGATGTGCTGGATATAACACAGAGGAGCTTAATATACTACATCCTTGGTCGACGCATACCGCCATGACCTCCACTGTTGTCTTCCAATGGGTTTACTCCGGAAAACTTCTGTAATCTAAAGGTGAAGGTCAACATGAAGTAGCGTGCTAATCTATTCGTGCGGCTATCCGTCAAGATATCACCTACAGTACGATTGATATTTGTCTGCTGATTGAGTAAATCGAAACCTTGCAGACGTAATGCCCCCCTTTGATCTTTCATGAATTTTTGTTCGATATAGCTATTGATAATAAAAGGGTTCGCATTTGTTCGATAACCTTTATTAAACTCTTTCGAAATATCCACTCCAAAAATTGTTGTTGGCGTAATATTTACGGAACCGATTAAATTAGGTGTTATCTTGCTCGTATTTGCTTGATTAAATTCAGGCAAACTCGATTTCGTTATATTATAATTGTAACGAATCCCTGGGTTGATCTCTAGATTTTCCGAAGGGTTGTATCTGAAGAACAACATCTGGAAAATATTGGTATTGTTCGTAATCCCTTTATCAAAATCATCTCCTGTCTCACTTCTACTGACATAAGAAATATTCTTATTAAAGGTAACTCCACCGCCATACATGATATTGTAGGTCTTTTCTTTCAAGGATCGTCCTAAATGATAAAATGAATTGATTGAATACACTGCATCCCCTTCATTTTTATATCCCACTTCTTGGTAGAGGGTCTGCACTGGCTTATCCGGCTGATTTGGATCCGGATTAGGTTCTTCTACTAAAAATCTTCGGTTCATAGTGACAACTTTATCTTGAGTCAACTCCGACCGAATCATAGCAAAAAATGTTTTACCTTTTTGGAAATCACCAGAACGGAAACGCACATTCACCGAATGTTTGAACTCTGGGTCTAACTCCGGATTACCGATGGTTGTATTTGTTCTATTGGTAGACACCTCAAACGGCAGAATCTGAGACACTCCAGGTTCTGAAGATCTACCGGAATAATTAACCGTAATGTTGGACTGTCGGGAGAATTTATATTCGAACCGTGCGATCGGAATTATATTAAAGTTAGAACGGTCAATAACTGCAGACTCATTAGCACTAAATGCATTACCTTTCAATACAGATGGCTGTACCGCTCCTCCTAATGAATATTTAATTTTATCATTCTCATACAAAAAACTTGCACCGACTTTGTGTGTGGTGAATGCATAATCGTAATCATAGGAATAATTCAAAACGCTTGACAGCAATGGATTACCGACCTCATCCTCTGCTCGTTGGCTATTATGGTTATCATAATCATTCGTATTAAAATCGTATGTTAATTCTAACTTGCTTTTTGCTCCTAAAGGCTCCAAATAAGAAACCGATGTTCCCGCATTCCAGCTTTTGTTTTCTACATCCCGAATGGTTCGCTCATAAATATCCTGAAGCTCCTTATCTTGATTGGAAGGATCGGAAATATAGCGCTGAAACACTTGATTAAAATCATTTGTTGTACGGGCATTATCGTAGTTGAAATTGAAGAAAATATTTCTTCCGTTTTCGCTCAAACGACGATTGTATAATCCAGATAGATTATATCTTGGTGCTGTAGATCCCGAGGTTACATCTGTAACCTGTCTGTTGTTCAACAAATCACCAATATAGAAAATGGAGCTACCATAGTTATTGGTAGAATTATCATTAAAACCAAATTGAGGGGAAAGTTTAATAAAGTCCTTATCCGATAATTTCCATTCTATATTACTCTCAAAACGGTGATTTGCACGAATATTATTATTGTTCTCCTCTTTGTCTTCGGTCAAATTTTGACCTATGTAGTCCGAAAAAGCAGTCGATATTGTATTATTATCATCTCTACCAAACGAATAACTTCCATCTACTTTTAACTTATCGCTGAATTCATGTTTAATATTAACACCAATCGATCCCGTATTGGTAATACCGTCGGAACCACCAAACATACCGCCACCGCGTCCGCCACCGCCACCTTGACGTCCCCGAGAGCCTCCTCCCATCGAATTAAAATCAAACAATGGCGCATTCATATTGTTCAAATTACCCAATACCGAGACTTGTGTTTTATCCATAAACTGAAACCAGGAGCCTGTCGTCTGATATCGTTCTTCTGTCCCCGCCCCTACACGAAGCATTCCTGCGAAACCTTTATTGTACTTTGGATCTATCTGAATATCAATAACCTTCGCCGACTCACCAGATTTATTCCCCGTCAGGTTGGCCATATCTCCAAAGTCATCTACGACCTTAATTTTTTCGATAATATTAGCCGGCAAGTTTTGTGTAGCAGTCTTTACATCACCGCCGAAAAAATCCTTTCCATTAATACGGACGCGAGTCACCTGCTCTCCCTGCGCCGTCACAGTACCATCTTTGTCGACTTCTACGCCCTGCAATTTCTTTAGGGCATCTTCTGCTACAGATCCTTCGCGTAATTTTAAATCCTTAGTAGAATATTCTATTGTATCCCCTTTGACCTGAACCGTAACAACACCGTTGATAACGACCTCTTCCAGCATATTGGGGATCCCTAAAAGGATAATGTTAGGCACTAGCATCCTATTATCCTCAACAGGAGTAAACGTATAGTTTTTCTCAAACGGCTCAAATCCTAAACTAGAAACTTTTATCTTGAAAGACTGATCCTTCAGGTTATTAAAGGTATAAATTCCACCTACGGAAGAGCTGGTCTTTAACGTATCTGTTCCTGCAATATAATGCACCGATGCGCCAGCAATAGGTCTTGACAAAGAATCCCGAAGAAATCCCTGCACAATCTTGTTAGATTGCGCCTGAACAGAAAAACTAACGAATAGGGCCAACGCCACACTCCACGTCTTAAAAAAATCCATATGTTTATATTCTCTCTATTTTATCGTACCGAGGAGCCAAACCATTGTCTCCTCTTTGTACGGATCTTTTAGCACCGTCTCTGTGGGACTTGTTCCATAAATCTGTACATTGCTCGGTCTATTACGCGAATCTCCTGTCTTTTTCATTTGAAAAAACTGCGTATTAATCCCTACCTGCACCGCAACCCTATCACTCTTAAAATCTATCAACTCCAAGGGAATAACAGATTCGTAGACCAAAAGATTCTGCTCATCAAATCGCGCTACTGCTTGGATACCGTAGGTATTATCAAAGGACAGAAGCCCATCAACGACCCTATTAAAACCTGATATCAGGTATCCCCGAACACTTTTTAACAGCTCATCCTTTATATTATTTGCATCAAAATCTTCATCCTGGCTCAAGGCCCGCAATCGCTCTCTATCTACAAACGGGTATACAAGCTTAGCCCCTTCTTTTTTCTTTTCATTATAGCTGATATTTACAAAGACACCGTTGCGCAATGCCTCCCGCTGTAACATATCATCTTTAACACGTACTGCGATAAACAGTTTGTCCCCATTCTTACTGACGCCAAAAGACCAAAAATCGCTTTCGGGATTATACAATTTATCGGACCATTCCGTGAGATTACCATCTAAAGCAACTTTCTCAACTTTCTGGAAAGTATAATCCTGTTTTTTTTTCTTCTGTGCAAATAGCACGAATGGGCTACAACAGATCAGAAATAGGATATTAAATTTATTCATCAGCAATTTATGTTTACTTTTACAGGACAAAGAGATGTAAAAGTTTCTTTAAATCGTCAATATCTTTACAAAAAAATGAAGAAGTAGTGTAAATAAGTGTTAACATGGCGATATCACAGATAAGTTACACTGAAAATCAAAGTATGCTTTTATCCCAATTTCAGAATGAATTCGTAGAAGCCGGATGCGACGAGGCAGGTCGTGGATGCCTCGCCGGCCCTGTCTTTGCTGCGGCCGTTATATTTCCAAAGGACTATTACAATCCTATTCTCAATGACTCAAAAAAACTGTCGGAAAAGAAAAGAAATGAACTCCGTCCAATAATAGAAAAGGAAGCTTTAGCTTTTGCTGTCTGTAGCGTGACACCCCAAGAAATCGACAAGATAAATATTCACAATGCGTCTTATAAAGCCATGCATTTAGCTCTGGATGCGCTAAGCCTCACGGCAGAACATTTGATTATTGATGGCAATAAATTTATACCCTATAAAACAGTACCTCATACCTGTATTGTAAAAGGTGATGGTAAATACCTATCAATTGCGGCAGCATCTATTCTCGCTAAAACATATAGAGATGAATACATGGATAGGATTGCGGACGAATTCCCTCAATATGAGTGGCGCTCAAACAAAGGGTATCCAACCATTGTACATCGAAAAGCTGTATTGGAGCATGGGCCGACGATACACCATAGACGTACATTCCGAGTTACCGATCCGCAGTTAAAACTAGAATTATAAAGAAACGGGCTACCTAAAATTAAGTAGCCCGTTTCTTTATCGTAGTATACAGTATGTTAGTTGGATACTTTCTTTCTTCTACTCGAAATCACTACTACTCCAGCCAAACCAGCGACCAAGATAATAGAACCTATTAAAGATACTATATTCGAAGTCTTCATTGTCGGTGAGTCGAAAACGAATTCTACTTTATGATTTCCACCAGGCAACTGTAAGCCTCTCAATATATAATCGGCCCGGATGATAGGAACTTCTTCGCCATCAACATATGCTTTCCAACCCTTATCATAATATACTTCGGAGAACACAGCAAAGACGTCATTTGGCGCCGTATACTCATACTCCATTTTGTCAGGATGGTAAGACGTAAGCTTGATATCAGCGTTATTTGGTCGGCCCAATCGAGCGGCGTTAACTTTACCTTTAAACTCATCGTGCACAAAAGCTTCTTTCGCTGGATCGAAACTACTGATGGCCTGCATCTCCTGTGCATTATCTTTGACAAAGGTTACCTTGTCAACAAACCAGGCATTTCCTGCCGCCGTAGATCTACGCTGAATACGCTCCGCTCCATTGTTCGGATCACGGGTAATAACGTAACGAACATTAAACATATCCAAGACATCTTCATTGATAGCACCATTGAACTGATGCTCCAATAGTTCCTGAAAACGCATCAATTTAGCAGCATGATATCCACCTAGACTTTTATGAAAATAGGAGGCTTTAGCATCTGAAAACGGATTTGTCGTCATATCAAGCACACGATAGTGTGGATCCTTATCCATACGAATAAGCTGATCTACCTCCCGCTCCTGGATCGGATTTTTTGTAAGACTCTCATCAATAAATGTATCATTGTTCAGGTAACGCTTATCCACCGTCCAAAGATCCAACAGGGTAATAAGTCCAATCCCTATCACTAGAACATTGGCAGAGAGTTTCTTCTTGACAAAGAACCAAGTCAAAGCAAAAACGACAAGTACGATTCCGAAGGACCGCCATGCATCTGCAGAAGCAAGATCTGCCCTGTCTTTTATTAGCTCAGCCGAAAGCTGGTTTGCAAGATTTGCATCCCCAAAATTTTGCGTAAGCATGCTTATAAACTCCTGATGATTCGAAGCTTTAAACGCAAGAATGTTCGGCATCAATGCTACCGCCACACAAATAATACCGACAATACCGAAACTGTAAAGTACCTTTTTATCCAACTGAACGATCTCACTGCCTCTATTGACCAATTCATTGACCGCCAAAATAGCCAGTAACGGAATCAAAATAGATGGAATAATCAGAATAGATTCTACTGCCCTAAATTTGTTATACATCGGGAAGTAATCAAAGAACAAATCAGAGACAAAAGGAAAGTGCCTACCGAATGATAAAAGAATGGTGAGTCCAATCGCGGATAGTATCCACCATTTTAATCTGTCCTTGACAATAAAAATACCTAAAACAAACAAGAAGATAATACCCGCACCAAAATACCAAGGTCCAGATGTAAAGCTTTTCTCTCCCCAATACGTAGGCAAACTCTGCGCCATCTGTAGCGCCTGGTTTTGAGGCACTCCTAATCCAAGGAAAAACTTAACAACATGAGAATCTGCCCCTAGTACTCCCTGGCTTTTTCCACCATAAGCATTAGGTATCAAAAAGGTAATATTCTCCCCTACTCCTTGGCTCCAGGCATACGCATAGTCTTTATCTAACCCTGCACTTTTTCCTCCTTCTTCAACCTTTACGATATTTGCCTTACCACGGGTGGTCAACTTGCTGTACTCATAAGTAGGGAATAAAACCGTCGCATTGACAGCTACCGCAATAGCTACGGCTCCCAACTGTAGACCGGTAGCTTTTGCAAAAGCAGGAAGCTTTTTGTCCCGAATAGCATAATATAACTCAAAACCAACGAAAACCAACAATGCAATAAACAAATAATAGGTCATCTGCACGTGATTGGTCCGGATTTCCAAAGCAAGAAATACAGCCAACAAAATAGGCCCCCATAACTTACTTCCCCGATAACACAACAAGACAGCTCCAATGATAGGTGCTAAATAAGCAATAGCATAGGCTTTATTGACGTGACCGGCTTCTATATAAATAAAGTTATAAGACGAAAAGGTAATCGCTATGGCACCTACAGCTGCCAACCAAGGTTTTATCCGCAGGACGCAAAGCAAGAAATAACTTCCCAAAAGGTAAATTAAAACAACGTCTGCAGGTAAAGGAAAAACTGTCTTTATAACGCGACTGACATAGGTCGTAATATTCGTTGTATGCTCATACCAAATTTGATAAGTAGGCATCCCCCCAAACATCGAATTGGTCCACTGTGGCGCATGTCCGTCTTTGGCCTTGTAATCGAAAAGCTCTTTTTGGCTTCCCATCGCCTGCATAACGTCATGTTGCGACAATGCTTTTCCCTGCCAAACCGGAGAGAAGTAAAAAAACACTAACACAAAGAATATCGCAATAACAATTAAATGCGAGGAATTCTCTTTAAACCAATTTTTCATCAAATAATTTTTCTTTTAAAGGTTATGAATTCACCATGAGCATATTTTTCTATCATAAAGCTCACCATGTGTCCATGAATAAGTTAAGAGGTTATGCCTTTTATAAAGCTCAAACCTACATAAATTCATTTTTATATGCAATATAATTGCGCCTCATATAAAAGGTATTTACAATGGCATTCTTCCGGCTCTTAAATCAGCTTCCTTTTTCAATCAATTTCTTAATATCTGAAAGCTCACCAAACAATACTAATAAGTCGTTTTCACACAATAAGGTGTCTGATTTCGCAATTCCAGAGGCTTCCTTACGATGTACGGTCTTGCCTTTAGCAACCGCATCGGTCACTGTAACAGTCGTTAAGACAATGACCTTGTACCTATTGGTCAAGTCTGCATCTCTCAGTGTCATGCCTACATATTTGGAAGGCACTTTGGTCTCTATAATGCTATATCTATCAGACACTTTGAAGGAATCAACGATATCGACATTATCCAATCGCATAGCGAGGCGTTCTGCAGCTTCCTCTTCGGGCATAATATATTCGTCGATCTGCATCGCCTCCATTACCGTCTTTTGTAGATCAGAGACAACCCGCCCAATAATTCGTTTGACTCCAAGCTGTTTGACCAAAGCTGTTGTGAGTAAAGACGCGCCTTCATCTTCGCCAATAGCAATAATGACCGCATCACTATCCTTGAGTGGCAAGGAGGATACCGCCTCCCGATCAGTGGTATCCAGACAAACGGTATGGGTAATCTTGTCTTTCAACTGTTCAACAATCTGTATCTTTAAATCGGCACCAATGACTTCATGCCCCAACTCGGTTAGGTGTATACCTAACGAGCGGCCAAAATGCCCCAGACCTAAAACTATATATTTCATCTATATGTCTATTTAGTACGCTAAAACAGAAGCTTTTCTGTCGGATAAATATAACTTTTGTTTTTTGTGTTTTTTATAAAAGCAACCAGCAATGTCAACATTCCGACACGCCCCACAAACATCGTAAAAATGATAATCATCTTGCCTGTCGCACTCAATGACGGAGTTACTCCCAAGCTAAGCCCACAGGTGGTGTATGCGGAAACGGACTCAAACAGGAGTGCCTTCATAGGTTGGTCGGGGTCCGAAAAATTAAGAAGCACAAAAGAGAATGTAATCGTCAATACGGAAAGAACAATAATGGCAAACGCTTTATTGATTGATTCTGAAGCTATCTTTCTTTTGAAAAGTTCGATAGAATCTTTTCCTCGCGCTAACGAAAAAATATTCATAAAAGCGATTGCAACAGTGGTCACCTTGACCCCACCCCCTGTCGAGCCAGGAGAAGCCCCTATCCACATTAGGGTGGTCAACATAATCAATGTAGGTGTGCTCACGAAATTGACATCGACACTGTTAAATCCCGCGGACCTAGAGGCATTTGCCATAAATAGCGAGGTAACCCATTCGCCGAGCACACTCCTATCGGGGACCAATGTATTATTTTGCTCCATCAAAAAATAAGAACCTGTCGCCATAATAACAACAATTGCATTACACAAGAGTATAAATTTGGTATTGAAACTAAAAGGCTGGGCTTTGTGTTTGTATTTCTTTTTTAGAAACACCATACAAATCAAAGCATTGATTTTGCCTTTGAGGTAAGTATAAAAGTTATACACTGTACCAAATCCCAATCCCCCCAAAACAAAAATTAGAACCAAAACAATTTGAAAACTATAATTGTACCTGTACCCAGGATTGCCGATTCCATCGGAAAGAATAGAGAATCCAGCATTACAGAAGGAAGAAATTGCATGAAAGGCGGAAAAAAACACACGCTCGGCAGAACTTTCAAAAAGTGTAGGATCTAATGTGAAATAGATAAATATACCTCCGATGAGCTCAAACAATAAAGTAATGAATATTATCGTCAGTAAGGTCGACACAACATCATTGAGTTTGTTCTCTCCCAAGATTTCCCCAAACATCAGCTGGTTCTTAAACGAGAAGCCCCCTGAAAAGAAATAACCAAAGAAACCTGTAAAGGTCATAATACCCAATCCTCCAACCTGTATCAATAACATGATAATAGTCTGGCCAAACAATGAAAAATTGGTCGAAATATCCGTTACGGAAAGCCCTGTAATACACACCGCGCTAGTAGCCATGAAAAAAGCGTCCACAAAGCCAAGAGGAGCTTCTAGAGTAGTCCTTGGTAACATGAGCAGTACCGTGCCTATAAGAATCAGTCCGATGAAGCTGATTACAAATAATATTGTTGGATTGAAGTAGAAGTTATCAAAAAACAAACTGCTCTTTGATAGTTCGGATAGAAAGACGATCCCTATACCTAGATACAGCCACTCGTCTTTAACGAGGTAGTTGACCCATGTAAAGCCCGAAATACGGGACAAAGTAACGATCAAAAAATAAGCGATGACAACGATGCCGGAATAATGTGAGGCTGTAATACGCCTGAAGGCGAAAATAGAAGAGGCGGTACGGAAGAGCTCTAACACAAAAAGACCGTAGAACATAGCCACAATAGCTACTTTTGTGTGTTTTGCAATCTGTGCATTTGTAATGTAGCCGATGTGTACCAATACAGTCACAGCACATATCATGCTAACATAAAACATAATAAGGTCTACAGCCTTGTAACGGTATCGAAATACAAACTTTAAAAAATCTGCAATAGACTTCATACTACAAACATAGTAATATATATTTTTGCTGAAGTCAATTACTTCTCCTCTGCTTCAGTTTTTTCCTTCTTTTTAAACAGCCCCTTAAAGAATTGCCCTGTTTTTTTGACCACTCCCTTTGCTTCCGCCCGAACCTCTTTAGCTTTCTCAGCTGTACCTAATAACTTGGCCTCTCGCTCAGGACTAATACCAGCACACTGTTTAATCCCCTCGAGAAGACTTTGCCACAGTGTCTTGAAGAATGTATGCTCTGGCACACGCGTATAGTTAATTTTCCCAACGTGATACTTTTCGTTTGCATCGGGATTACTATCATTTATCAGAATTTGATTAACGAGAAATGAAGCCACTTTGGATTTCTTACCGTTTTCTTTTTCTGGAAGATCTATTTTTAAATTATCATAATCAAACTTAAAGCTACCCCAGTTTTTACGATCGGTACCCTCCATATTAAAAGCGATTTTTCTAATGTTGCCAGAGGCAATCCCTACATTGAGTAATGGATGTAGAATACGGTTAAAGGCTGTCGCATTCATAGCTCCTAACGTACCACTATAGGTATGGTATCCGTTTTTACTTAACATATCGAATCCAAATTTTGCATGGAGCCGTCCAGCACCCATAACTTGTGCCACGAGATCAGCTCTCATATATTTATCTTTATGTAATAAAGTGGTATCGTTCGTGACATTAGTAAGTGTTCCCTTGGCATGATTAAAGCTTATGGATCCTTCACGTCCAAATTTTGCACTCATCTCATGATAAGTGACGGTGATATTATCCACGAAAACGGTATCCAGTCTCAATAGTTTTTTTGCCTTCATCAGTTGCTGATGTGGAGAATGTCCTATTTTCACCACAGGATATTTGGGATATCTTTTATCGGCAGAGAGATCTACAGACCCATTTTTTAGCTGAACCTTTGCCGCAATAGTTTGCTGATTATCGATTAACCTCTTAAAATCAAGATGTTCCATACGCAATGTATCAAAGGCTAAAACAGCCATGGTCACATTCTGATTTTTTTTCTTAAAAAAAGCGGCCTTATTCATTTTAGGTCCATAAAAGACTTTGGTTAATAAGACATTCTGCTCTCTGGTATTTATCCTCAGGTCATCAAACTTAACGCGATAGTATCCATCCGGTAGGTCGTACTCAAAATGAGGAATCTGCACGTCAACCATTTTGGTGTAATAGAGACGTGAGGTATCAGCAAGAGAGGTCTCATCAACCAGTACATCATGAACATTGATATTCACCTGATCGAGACTGATGTGACTGGTATTCCCGGCTTCGATTTTGGAATACTTAAACTTTACATTATCAATCTTGATATCCTTAACATTGATAGACCTAACGATATCTTTTACATTTTCATATAGCGTTTTTTGCTCGTGGTCAGAAATCGTATCGTTGTAGGCATGGTATTCACTAATAAGATGAATACTAGGCTCTTCAAACACAATAGAACTGATATTCAACCTCTTCTCAGACAGCACATCCATAAGACTGAAGCGTCTTATCTTCAAGGTCTTCAACTTAATATGATAACGGTTATTGGGAGCTTCTTTAGACAAGACTTGCTGTCTATATACTGCCGAATCGGGAATCAATTCTGCGTTCCATAATGTCGCATTTCCGAGTGCGATATTCAGATCTAGATCATCATACTTTAACGTATACAATCCGCCTGTGGATTTGTGCACAGCTTCTTTGAGCTTAGTCTCTACAATGGGTTTCCAATTTCTTCCGTAATACCAAATCACTCCAGATACGCACAATATAAGTACCAGCAATACAATCAGAATCCACTTCAACGCAAGCTTCATATTTGTTTCATTATTAATATAAAAAAAAACAACCGAGGACGTTTTTTGTTTTTTCTCAGAT
>JAITLW010000213.1 GCA_031277715.1 Sphingobacterium sp.
TTTTCCCGCTCGACAAATATTGATGCATTGATGACATCATTCATCGCTGCATTTTCAAAAACAGGATGTGTTATCTTGTAATAAGCGGTGTCCGTATGGGTGGAATCACCGAGGAAATAGGAACTGATTTCTTTTTTTGTATGGTACGTATAGTGGAGTGTATCCTGCAACTTGGTCTCCGAATGTGCGGCACGCTGTGTACTCCTGCTATGCTCATTGGCGCAGGATAGGGTGAAAGTAAGAACTGTTAAAAGTATTCCAATTCGCATTTACTTGTCAAAGTTTAGACTTACGTTAATCCACTCTCCATCGAGTGTTGCATTATATGATTCATAAAATTTGATGGCCGGTGTGTTCCAGTCCAATACTTGCCACATCATTCCTGAATATCCTTCTTCTTTGGCATGGGCAATAGTACGGTCTAGAAGCATCTTACCTATCCCTTGACCACGGTAGGGTTCATTGATGATAAGATCTTCTAGGTAAAGTCGTCTGCCTTTCCATGTCGAATATCGGATGTAGTAAAGGGACATTCCTACAATCTGTAGGCCGTCTACAGCGACAAAGGCCCACCATACTGGATTTTTGCCAAATCCCGACTCTTCAAATTCTTCCATGCTGACTGTTACAGCATCGGGGGCTTTTTCAAATACAGCAAGCTCATGAATCAGCGCCATTATCGCTGCACAATCTTCCTTTTGAGCTGTACGTATGGTGATTGCCATTTATTTTGCTTTAAAGTGTTTTATAATTCTCTTGCCAAAAATTGTGCTTCCTAGACGCACCATGTTGCCTCCCTGTTCTATTGCTAGTTTGTAATCGGAAGACATACCCATTGATAGGGTGTCAAAACTCTCGTCTTTGCGGTAGTAGCTGACTTTGATGCCATCAAAAAGCATTTTGAGTTCGTAAAACTCTTCTTTTACTTCTTTTTCTTTCTCTGTATTGGTCGCGATTCCCATCAGGCCACGGATACGCACATTTTTCATTGCCTTAAACTCCTCACTTTCCAGAAGTTCGATGACTTCGGGATGGTCAAGTCCAAATTTGGTGTCTTCCTGTGCGATGTCTACCTGCAAAAGACAGTCGATAACCCGGTTGTGCTTGCTCGCTTGTTTGTTGATTTCGATCAGAAGTTTTAAAGAGTCTACCGATTGAATTAACGTAATAAAGGACGCAATGTACTTTACCTTGTTAGTTTGTAGATGTCCCACAAGGTGCCATTGGATATCCTGTGGAAGCTTTTCCTGTTTTTCTACAAGCTCCTGTACCATATTCTCGCCAAATATCCGTTGGCCTGCGTCGTAAGCTTCTTGTATGTCTTCTACAGGTTTAGTCTTAGAAATAGCTACTAATGTGACCCCTATAGGATTTAATTCTTGTTGTACTTCCTGAATATTTGCAGTAATGTCCATGTATTCGAAAATTATTTTTGGAGATATGATCTACAAAGGTACCTATTACAAAGGCATTTTGTAAATTTGTACAAATTTAAATAATGCAGCGCTTATATTTTACCATTATTCTATTGTTTTTTTTGTTTAGCTCCTGTAGTAAACAAAAGCCAAAAGGTATTCTGTCTGAAAAGGAAATGACAGAGCTTATGACGGAAGTATCGCTTATCGATGCTTATCTGAACACCTTGCCAATAGATAGTGGCCGAAAGGTAATGCCAGTATTGTATAATCATGCTTTTGAGAAGTTTAAGTTGGATTCCGTATCATTTGTCCAAAATCTTGACTACTATCTCGGAAGCCCGATATTGACGGAAAAGATATATACGAATATCAATACTGTACTTTCGGAAAAGGATAAAGTGTATCAACGCGAAGATTCTATCCGTAATGCTGTCGTACAAGACAGTATGCAGAAGGTCATGCGTTTGCAACGGTATACAACAATGATGAAAGAGATGATCAGTAACGTACATCGGGATACTACGGCGTATACCTATGTGCTTTCTGGGACTGATTTTCTGACCAAAGCGGAGCTTCAGCTCAATGCCTATGGTATTCAAGTGCCTGTGATAAC
The DNA here is from genome assembly GCA_031277715.1 of Sphingobacterium sp. Classification (GTDB taxonomy): domain Bacteria; phylum Bacteroidota; class Bacteroidia; order Sphingobacteriales; family Sphingobacteriaceae; genus Sphingobacterium. The sequence continues at coordinate 2,032 of JAITLW010000213.1, forward strand.
ACCACCCGTACCCGTAGAGCCCCTAAAAGAGGAAGAAGTGAAAGCGGATACCGTCGCGACAGTTGAAAAGTTAGATACGATACCCAAAAAGAAGGTGCTGCGAAAACCTGCTAATTAATGATTTACCCTCAGAATGCGATAGAAAAGCTAGGCTTTACGGAAATCCGTGAACTGGTTAAAGAGAAATGTTTAAGCGAGGCTGGCCGGCAGATGGTCGATAAGATACAGCCTCAGATAAAGCCTGATCAAATTGATCGTTTTTTAAAACAAACCAACGAGTTTAAGAATTTATTGACCCATGATGCACCGCTACCGGTGGATCATATGTATGCTATAAAGCCTTTGGCCGAAAAAGCGAAGATCGAAGGAGCTTTCCTGAGTGAAGAAGAGTTCTATCGGGTCTTATTGTCTTTAAGGACGGTGTACGCTATTATCAGATATTTTAACGAGCGTGAAGGACAGTATGCACATCTGGAGTTATTATTTGAGCATCTTCCGATAGAAAAGGCTATTGTTCGCTCGATAGAGCAGGTATTGGACGATAGAGGCAAGTTGAAAGATAATGCTTCTCGGTTATTACTGGACCTGACGCAGCAAATCTCAAAAAGTGAGCAAGAAGCACGTAAACGTCTGGATAGTGTATTCAAACAAGCGCAAGCACAGGGTTGGACCGCTGATGGTAATCTGACCATTCGTGATGGGCGGATGTGTATTCCTATTCTAGCGGAAAATAAAAGAAAAGTAAAGGGCTTGATTCATGATGAGTCAGCTACGGGGCAAACGGCTTATATTGAGCCAGAGGAAGTGTTTCACCTGAATAATAAAGTCAGAGACCTGGAGTTTGAACGTCGGAGAGAGGTGATTCGTATACTTACGGATCTGACAACCGAGTTGAGACCCCACGTTCCTTTATTGCTGTCTTATCACAGTCTATTGACGAAGCTGGATTTTGTACGCGCCAAAGCGCTATTCGCAATCGATATACAGGCGAATATGCCGATACTAACAAAGGAAGCGGGGATTAATCTAGTTCAGGCAAAACACCCATTGCTGCTATTGAACGCGATGCGGGACAAATCGCATACGGTGGTGCCTTTGAATATCAAGATAGACGATACGGACCGTATTATTCTGGTTTCCGGACCCAATGCCGGTGGTAAATCGGTGTGTATGAAAACGGTGGGCTTATTGCAGCTCATGCTGCAGTCGGGACTATTGATTCCCGCCGATGATACCTCCTCGGTAGGAATATTTAAACAGATATTTGCGGATATCGGGGATGATCAGTCTATCGAAAGTGATCTAAGTACATACAGTGCTCATTTATCCAAAATGAAGCATTTTTCAACGTTTGCGAATGCACGTACGTTGATTTTGATCGATGAGTTTGGAACGGGAACGGACCCCCAATTTGGAGGCCCGATAGCGGAAGCGGTATTGGAGCAATTGAATAAGAAACAAGTGCGTGGAGTGGTCACGACGCATTATTCTAACTTGAAGTTGTTTGCGAGTCATACTGCTGGATTGGAAAATGCATCGATGCTATTTGACAATACGCAAATGAAGCCGCTTTATATCCTACAAGTAGGAAAGCCAGGAAGCTCTTATGCTTTTGAGATTGCACAGAAAATAGGGTTATCAAAAGAAATTCTGGAATCGGCTAAAAACAAAATAGGTGTTCAGCAGAAGAGAGTAGATACGCTTTTGGTTGATCTGGAACGTGATAAGAAAGAGGTGCTGGACACGAAGGTGGCGGTGACCAAACGGGAAAAGGAACTGATCGAACTG
>JAITLW010000224.1 GCA_031277715.1 Sphingobacterium sp.
AACCATTGTATCAATCTGGAACTTGAAGCATCTATTTTAGGCCTAGGGAGCGCTTTTCGCTTTTTGGCCACAAAAGGAAGATTCTCCAAATCCCGGCTCTGCAACAGCCCTTTTTCATCAGATACCGCCGCCTCCCCACTTAGTTCCTGATCTGAAAGCCGATATTGGAGTGCCCTCATCCGTTTTTCAAAAACAGCGGCATCTACAGCATCCTGTTTCCGCATATAGTCAGCGAGTTCTTCGGCTTCCTTCTTTGTTCCCATATCGACAGACTTGCGCACCTGCTTCCTGATCTGTACTACCAGCAGGATAATCGCGACAACAAGTGGAATCGCTACCAGAACCATCGTCACTAATACACCACCCTGACTGAGCAAATCCAGATCATCTACTTTTTCGTAAAACTGTGCTCTAGCCTGTAGTACCGCTCCCAACAGAAAGAAAAGAACGACTCCAACTCGTTTATTTTTAACCAATTGACTAATTACACTCCATAATCGACTGACCTGTTCGGCATTGCTATCCCGTATCAGCTCATCCAAACGTTTCCCATAACTTTTATCTCGATGCAGGCGACCGTGTAGCAACTGCCAGTACCGATTGATATACTTATAGAGTAAAGTCGTGACGATAAACAGAAATAAAACCAATACAACCCCAAGACAGGTTATCCAATCCATATCACGGAATGAAAAAGAGGTAGGGAGCATGACATGTGCTTTGGAAACCTGCGGGGTGTACAACAGTAAACAACTAAAAAGTAAAGGATAAAATCTTGACATTGCCATAAAGTATAATTACTCGTTTTAAAGAATATGATTTAGAATCAACCCAGGCTGGGGGCTATATGGCTTTGGAAAAGAAGAGGTCAGGAATGGATTCGAACCATTATAAAAGGTCTTGCAAACCTTTACCTTCCAATCAGTCACCTGACCTTAAGATCTTCGTTTTAGTAGATCAACTTTTGTTACCCAAAGATACGCCATATGTGGATCAATTTGCCATGACAGTTCAGGCAAAATCACCTAGTCCAGCTTAGTGCAGACGCTATTGTTATTTTATTTTTTATAAGCCCCGTTAACACTGTACGCGTCGCTTCAATAGTATGATCGAGGTCTTCTTGCGTAAGCGCATCAGATAAAAACCAGGACTCGAATGGAGAAGGCGGAAGATAAATTCCTTGCCCCAGCATACCATGGAAAAACTCTCGGAATACACCTGCATCTGCACCTTGGGCTGATGCATAATCAGTCACCACATCGCTATTGAAAAACAGAGAAATCATAGAACCGACACTGTTGATACAGACCTGAATCTGCAATTCCTCAAATACAGATTTCAACCCTTCCTCCAGATAAGAAGTCTTATGTTGAATCCTGCGATACAACGCTTCATCCTTATTGATCCGTTTCAGCATCTGTATTCCTGCTGACATCGCTAAAGGATTCCCAGAAAGTGTCCCCGCCTGATAAACAGGCCCCAAGGGTGCTAACTGATCCATAACATGACTTTTACCAGCAAATGCGCCGACTGGCAATCCGCCTCCGACAATTTTTCCAAAAGTCACCAAATCGGCTTCTACCTTAAAATATTCCTGCGCTCCTCCCCGTGCCAGACGGAACCCGGTCATTACTTCATCAAAGATCAATAAAGCCTGATACTGGGAACAAAGCTTACGTAAACCTTCCAAAAAGCCTCGCGATGGTGCCACACACCCCATATTACCGGCTACCGGTTCGACAATTACTGCCGCAATACTTTCTGGAAACTGCTCAAACAAAAGCGCGACACTATCTAGCGAGTTGAAATCAGCCAATAAAGTATCCGCTACCGCTCCCTGTGGTACCCCCGCCGAATCGGGAATCCCCAACGTAGACAAGCCACTACCTCCAGCCACTAAGAAGGAATCGGCATGACCGTGGTAACAGCCAATAAATTTGATAATCTTACTCCTTCCTGTAAATCCGCGCGCAAGTCGAATAGCGCTCATCGTTGCTTCTGTCCCTGAATTGACAAAACGAACCTTCTCAACATGGGGTACAGCATCGACAAATAATTTTGCCAGCTCTATCTCCGCTTCTGTAGGAATACCATACGAAGTACCTAGAAGCGCTTGTTGTTGAATAGAATCTACGACCGAAAAAAAAGCATGACCAAACAAGAGAGCTCCCCAAGAATTAACATAGTCTATATAAGTATTATCATCCGCATCGTACAGATAGGCTCCTTTCCCTTTTTTCACAAAAACAGGATTCCCGCCCACACTATTAAATGCCCGAACAGGAGAATTCACTCCCCCAGGAATAAGCGTTGCCGCCTTCAGAAAAAGCTGTCTACTGTTCTCATATCTGTCTTTCTTCATGATCCTATTATATTAAAGTTTAATCAATCCATCTTCTTCCTGTAACAGGTTAAAGTACTTTAGTGCCTGTACCACTCCTGCTTCATCGACTTCCGCCGTAACATGATAAGCGATATCCTTTACCTCCTGGCGCGCATTCCCCATAGCAACTCCATACTTCACGTATTTAAGCATTTCAATATCATTACCACCATCTCCAAAAGCCATCGTATCGCGCTTTGCAATACCATAGTAACGCAACCAAAAGGCGACTCCCGTAGCCTTATTGTAACGCTGATTATTGATATCAGCAAAATCATCATGCCACCTGGTCGCCACACAGTTGACCATAATATTATCTATAAGCGTCTTTTCCTGCTCGGGACTGATATAAGCGGTCAGCTGAAACACCTTAGAGCGCAACAACTCCAACAGTGGGCGCTTTTCGGGAAGAGGAATATGAATAAGTGCATAGTGATGCTCCAATAATTCATTGATATCATTGGCAAAAACACCTTCTTCAGTCATATAGGAAATACAAAATGTAGAGGGTGTAGACTCCAGGTATTGCACTAGATTAAATAAGTCTATATAAGGTATAGATGATTTATAAAGAACTTTTCCTTCCGCATCTATGCCTACCGCCCCATTCGAAGCAACAAATCCATCAAAAGGAAAGTCGGTGACACGCTTAATCTGCGCATAGGAACGTCCAGACGCGACAAACACCTTTATTCCACTGTTTTTTAAACAGCGTAGACTATCAAGAATCGAATCAGGAATAGTCTCTTCATTAAATCGTAATAAAGTACCGTCTACATCAAAAAAAATAGCTTTAACCATAGTTGTACGGGTTTTATAAACACAGTACAAACATAGGTCTAAGCTGGAACAGTTAAATGACACAGAAACAACAATACAACATAGTCCAGATGTATCTCATTTGCTGGATTACCAAGGGTAATTATAATAAGAACTAGCGTTCTCATCGGTCAACAGAAAACGCAATGAGGGATTCATTAGCGCATCATCAAACGCAATTTTCTTCTTGCTGACAAAGAGGTAAGGGTATACAAAACGAATACCGTGACTATAATCCACGTAATAATCGGCATGTCCTGTAAATACGGGCTGTATAGGTTTACCATCCAATTTATGCCAACCGTATAGTGCCAATTTTCCGTTAGTACCGCGGAGCTTTTCAGTCGACACCACATCCTTCTTAATCCCAGCAATCAGACCTTTCCGCCCTTTTCTTTGCTGCTCAATACTAGCGTTATGCGCTACAAAGGAACGGAACTGCTCCCTATCTTCTGTTAATGGCAAAGGCTCGAGCTTTACCTTCGCCTGCTGGTAGACCGCATCACAGATCTTACTATTGCTCAACACGAATCCCAACGAATCGGCTATATATTGAGCTGTACGAGGTCGTATGGGCAATCGTACGAAATCGGCATCCGTACCCAACATCAGATAATCAGGCATAACATAATAATAAGCTTTTATCCGGTTTCCTTTTTCATCCAGCCCAGTTACATCAATCCGTTCTAATTTCCGCATAAATTTTGGAAAGTTACCGTCAAGAAAGAGCTTGGAAATAGCTTTTTCCCGTTGTTCATTATCTAATTCAGATAGTTTTGGTACAATAGTCTTTGCAGCCAAGGCATCCTTAGGTAGCTTGGGTAAGTTCAATTTTTCAGCCGTAAGCGAACGGTCTATACGCTTTACAGTCCCGTTAAACCCAGTCACCTCGCGAGGTAGCGTACTAATCGGAATTTTACGGTCATCTGGCGCGACGAAACCAAGTATACTCGCCTTGTTCATTCCTCCTTTTTTAGGAATGTCAATAATTGCATAAGATTTATAAGCCGGAGCGTCATGACCAATCAACGGTCTAGGTCCCCCTCCTAGACAACCACTGTGCAGGAGTGTAACTTGCTGTTTGGATCCTGGAAAATAAGCATGTTGATGTCCGGAAATATACATATCCACAGCATGGTCCTTAAAGAAAGCTAAGGTAGCATCGGCGTCCGCTATTACTTCTCCGGGTTTGTTCTTCGCCTCTACTAGAGCATATAAAGGTAAATGTCCTAAAACTATTCGTCCCCTTGCTTTCCGCGCATAGTCGGAAGACAATTGTGTTGCCATCCAGCTCTTTACCGCATCAGGAATAACCGATGATGAAGCATCCCAACTCAAAAATAAGATGTTATTCTTTAGATAAGAGAAATAATACGGAAAGTGGGTATCATCCACGAAAGTAAGTTTTGCCTGATCTTTATACGCTGTCCAGAAAGCAGAAGCCGCTTCCCGATCATTTTTATAATTGGGAGAAGCATCATGATTACCCATCGTAAAACCAAAAGGAATATTCATCTTCTGAATAGGCTCCAAGACCGAAGCCTGAAATCCGCGCCACATACTATCTAGCTGAGATCTACGTAAAGAGGCTTTTTGCCCTGCGACCATATCCCCTCCACATAGTATAATATCTGGATTGATATCTTTGATCCGTCCGACCAAACGATGTACCTCCGTACTGTACGTGACCGAACCATACGCATCATTCAAATCCGAAATCACCAATATCTTTAGATCCCGGTCTTTCTGTTCGCGCTCTAAATCTTGACCAAAACAGGCCATAGAAAAGAGAGAAAGAACAAAGACAGAAAAAATACGCGGACTGAAACACATGGTCGAATAATAAAAAGTACGGCTAAAATTACCTAAATTGCATTAGCAAACCTAAGAAAAATCAACATGAAGCCTTTGTTCTTACTTCTTCTATTTCCTTTAATGTCATTCATCTCTATCAATTATTCTATAGAGGTAGCCATACAGCCACGTAGTAGTTGGAATGCGCAAACGGCACGTCCCTATAAAAAGCATACGCCTGTACGAATTACCATACATCACGAAGGGGGAAAAATATTATTGGAAAATGGAGATGCTAAACAAAGGCTAAAGAATATACAGACTTGGTGTATGGGACCTGAGCGCAATTGGACAGATATTCCATATCACTACTTGATAGCTCCAGATGGCACTGTCTATCAAGGTAGAGATGTGCTGACAGTGGGCGAGACTAATACGGATTATGATCCTACAGGCCATCTCTTGATATCTTTTCTGGGAAACTACAATGAACAACAACTCAATGAACACCTCCTAAATGTATTGGTGAAGCTTACTGCTTCTTTCTGCCAGCAGTATGACATATCACCTGAAACAATAGCCACCCATCGCGACTATTGTGGACATACCAATTGTCCAGGACAGAATATCTACACCTATTTCGAGAATGGATACATCAAAAGCAGTGTAAAGAAACTCTTGCTGGAAGCTCCGTTAAAGTAACTGACGTCCCAAAGCCTTTATTTTCTCCAGCCACTTCGTACGTTGGGTATCTGTTGAATTACGTATAACCCCAACATACGTTACCTTTACCAGCTTGATTCCGCAGAATTCCAGAATCGACTTTTTTAGCTGATTAACACTAGGCCTTCCAAAAAACAAGCGGTAATACCATCCTGGTTGATCCAGTGTAGTTATAATATGTGCGGTCTTGCCTGTTAATAACTTGTCCCACCATACGGAATTTGGGCGATACTTATACGCCATACCGGGCAGAAAGAGTCGATCGACAAAGCCCTTGGTTACTGCGGGGAGCCCTCCCCACCAAACAGGATGAACCCAAACAAGATGGTCGGCCCATAAAATACTTTCCCATGCCTGTATCAAATCGGGCTCTAACTCCATCCGTTGTTGATACCCGTACTGTAGATTAGGGTCAAATTGCAACTCACCAATAGGAATAACCCTAATTTCAGCCTGCTGCCCAAGTACTCCATCCCGATAAGCTTGTACCAAGGCACTGTTAAAAGATTCCTTATTGGGATGTCCATTGATAATTACGATTTTCTTCATGTCTGCTAAAATATAGTATGCAAAGCTAACAGCAGTACCGACCGATTATGCAGGACAAATGTCTAAAAAGAAAGCGATTTACGAATACGGCTTAAATGTCGTTGGGTGATCCCCAGATAAGAAGACAGGTACTGTAGAGGTATGGATTGTATGTAATCAGGTTGTTTTTTGAGCAAATTACCGTAACGGGATGAAGCACTTTCTTTTTGCAATTGAAACACCCGTTCTTCAAGCTCTATATATTGTTGTTCGGCTATGATCTTCAAGAGCTTCGTCCATTTCGGGTCGGATGCTTCCAAGTCTTCTACCTTTTTCTTAGTTAGAACCCAAATCTTCGCTTCGGTAAGGGCCTGCAGGTTTTCGACACTCGGTCCACCGGAGGTAAAGGATGAATAAGCCCCCAGCATACCGTTAGGAAAACGGAAACAATAAGTAATATCATCGCCTTTTTCTGTATGATAATAGGAACGGAAAATGCCTGATTCTATAAAAGCAACCTCCCGGCAGACTTGACCTGCCTGGGCAAAATAGCTGGATTTAGGGAGTAACCTCGCTTCAAATAACGGTAAAAAAACAGCTATCTCTTCTTTACTGAAAATACCAAAGCTTAAAAAAAATCGTTCGATCATCATATTTCCGTTAGAATAGCACCTATATACCGAATATCAAAAATATCAATTTAATGACCTTTCCACAAGCTCCGAGTGTTATATAAACAAAAAAGCCGGATAAAAAGGAGAATTATCCGGCTCGAAATAAATATAAAAAATGAAAAAAGCTACAGCATATATAATTGTGCCATCGGCAAGAATGCCGAAGGTGTTACCGCTACAACATCGCCATTGATACTGATGTCGTAGGTATCGTGATTCATAACGATGCTAGGCATACTGTCATTATGAATGAGATCTGTTTTCTTTACGTTTCGGGTATTCTGTACAGCAATCAGCATTTTCTTAACGCCAAGCTCCTCCAGTCTACCTTGATCTATCGCAGATTGCGCTACAAATAGTGCGGAAATCTGCCCGACGACCTGCCCATGCGTACCCCACATCGGGCGATACATATAAGGCTGAGGAGTAGATATCGAGGCATTTGGATCTCCCATTCCTGCATAAGCGATAATTCCGCCCTTCATCACCATCTCAGGCTTGACGCCGAAAGCCTGCGGTTTATAGAACACCAAATCCGCCAACTTACCCACTTCAATAGATCCCACATGAGTCGAAATACCGTGTGTGATTGCTGGATTGATGGTGTATTTTGCAACATAGCGCTTTGCTCTAAAATTATCATTGAGCTTATTAGCCCCCAACACACCTCTATCCTTTTTCATTTTATCGGCAATCTGCCACGTGCGCATCACCACTTCACCTATTCTTCCCATCGCCTGAGAATCCGAACTCATCATAGAGATCGCTCCCATATCGTGCAATAACCCTTCGGCTGCAATAGTTTGTGCACGGATTCGAGACTTTGCAAAAGCAACATCTTCGGGGATATTTTTGTCCAAATGGTGACATATCATCATCATATCCAAATGCTCATCTATCGTATTAATAGTAAATGGATTAGTAGGCGTAGTCGATGATGGTAGAATATTATCATATTCAACAACTTTCAATAAATCTGGAGCGTGTCCACCACCAGCTCCCTCGGTATGATAAGTATGGATAGAACGCCCAGCAAAAGAAGCCAATGAGTCTTCAACAAATCCGGCTTCATTAAGCGTATCGGTGTGTATACAGACCTGTATATCTGCCTGGTCGGCGACCTCAAGACAATTATTCAGCACAAATGGCGTGCTTCCCCAATCTTCATGAATCTTGAGCCCACCAGCACCAGCGTCAATCAATTCCTGTAAAGCGGCTTTACTCGAACTATTTCCTTTAGCTAAAAACACAAAATTCACAGGAATGGTATCTGTCGCTAGCGCCATTTTTTGCAGATTCCAAACACCAGAAGTACAGTTGGTAGCCAAGGTACCAGCCACTGGACCTGTTCCCCCTCCGACCACGGTGGTTGTTCCAGCCTGTAGTGCAACATCAAACTGTTGTGGACAGATATAGTGTACATGGGTATCGATTGTACCAGCTGTCACGATGAGATTCTCGCCTGCGACGACTTCGGTCCCTACTCCTACAACCATTCCCTTTGTCACTCCGTCCATAATCAAGGGGTTACCTGCCTTACCAACTCCAGCAATCTTGCCGTTCTTGATACCGATATCTGCCTTTACAATTCCCCAATGATCTAATATGACCGCATTGGTGATTACCGTATCCAACACTTCTTCCTGCAAAGCCGTTGGATGCTGTCCCATGCCATCGCGCACCACCTTTCCACCGCCAAAGATCAACTCATCTCCGTAGTTGGTAAAATCCTTCTCAATCTGTATCCATAGATCCGTATCTGCCAATCTTATCTTGTCGCCAGTGGTAGGTCCAAAGTAACTTGCATATTCTTTACGTGATATTTTTTTCATCTTAATTTTCCTCCTTTTGCGCTACACTGCCATTGACTTTACCTGCAAATCCGTAGATCTGCTTTTCGCCACCATAGGCTACCAGATCAACTTCCATCTCTACTTTTGGCATAAACCGGACCGACAGACCCGATGCGATATCCAAGTGGTAACCCATCGTCGCATCCCGATCAAAGTGAAGCGCTGGATTAACCTCATAAAAATGATAATGCGAGCCTACTTGTACCGGACGGTCGCCCGTATTAATAACCTTTATCCGTTGTCTACTACGATTCTCGGACAGGAGAATATCTCCTTCAGCAAATACATATTGTCCAGGTTCATTTTTCTTATCATCTGTACCGGAAATGGGGTGATGTATAGACACCAGCTTTGTACCATCAGGAAAAGTAGCCTCCACCTGTAGATCCTGTAACAATTCCGGAACACCATTCATGACGTCATGCGCACTTAAAAGTTGGGTGCACCGCTCTATTAATTCCTTTACGGTTTTCCCTTCTCTTGCTCCTTCAATTATATATCCCGACAAATAGGCTACAGCTTCTGGATAATTCAGCTTAAGCCCTTTCTGCTTCCTCCGCTCGGCCACAGATGCCGCGGTAAGTAAAAGCAACTTTTCCCGTTCTTGATGTGTTAAATACATATTACTCTATTAGCTTTGTTTTTCAGCAAAACTAAAGAACCAAGTCTCTGTAAAATTAGCCAAACTAGGCTATTCATTGTCCTTTTTAGGCATTTTCGGCATAGGCATTCTTTTCGTAATTTTGAATTGTATTCTTTTGTATATGATCATGAAAAGTACTTTTAAAATTTTATCGAGCCAGGAATATAAACGCACCTACTTTCCTTATCTTGAAGAGGAAATTTTAAGCAATTCAAATGCTTTACAGGTCTATGAAATAGAACGGTATTTAAAAGGTATACTTATTCCCGCCTTATCATACAGAACTTCTTTTAGTTTTTTGATCATCGTAACCCACGGATCCGTAAAGCAATGTATCAATAACGAAATACACACTATTTCACAAGGAGAATGCGCACATATTAGCGAAGGTGTATGGACCGATACGCAATTTGTTTCGGAAGATGTGAGTGGCTATGTCCTCGCTTACGAATCTAACATCTACACACAGTATAGTTTATTTCAAGGCAAACAAGTCGAATTCAATTATACGCCGTTTTATAAATTAAGTCCCTATGATTTTGAAGCAACAATCGCTAGCCTAAATCTATTAAAGAATGAGCTGAATCTGCCTCAAAGTAGGGCAAATGTATACCTACCTCTATTTTATTCTATCCTATCCAGGCTCAACACCTACGCTCAGGAGAATAGAGTGTCTGGACGCGAAGTAGAAATTGTCCATTATTTCAAAAAATTGGTCAATCAGTTCCACATTGAAAATAGAGCGGTATCCTTCTACGCTGAAAAATTGCACCTGTCCGAAAATTACCTCAACCGCTGTGTCAAACACATCACCTCAAAATCAGCCAAGCAATGGATAAACGAGGTGA
>JAITLW010000221.1 GCA_031277715.1 Sphingobacterium sp.
GCCAAGACCCTTCATTAAGAGCTAATCTAGAGATAAAACCAGCCGCAACATACAGATTTAGGTTTTGCTCGCCATCGTTTTTGCGAATATTCTCTAACACAAATTTCCAATCGTCATACAGATGATCCATTACCTCATTACGAGGTGTACGAGCTTTATACAGTCCGTCAATATCCGTATCTTTAAGCTCGTGTTCGTAATAAGGTACATCTCCATATGACTGCACCAACTGGGCATATCGAAACGCTCGGAAAAACTTCCCAACTGCAAGCCAATGGTTCTTCGCTTCAACAGTCAATATGCTTCCCATTTTATCTTCTATACGATCAAGCATTACATTTGTTGAACGTATCAAGTCATAATTCCAGATACCACTATTAGGTACCGAGCGAGTAAAGTTTTCTTGGCTACCTAAGACCACAATGTCATCCGTATTATTTGCGCTCATAATCGGCGCACTATCATTATTGTCTTTTATTCCAAAACCGTAGAAAAATTTTGTATAATATTCATTAGCATACAAACGCACCTTTTCTTCACTTGTCCAAGCATTTGAATTATCATCCAATGTCGTCAGAGGTGGCCTATCCAAAAGTTTTTCACAGCCTGTTAGCAAAAGGGTTGCAGCTGCAATAGCTGCCATATATTTCATTTTCATAATTGACATCTCCTAATTTTATAAACCAATTTGAATACCAACTGATGCAGACTTAAAGCCCGGATTAGATGTACCGGTACGTCCCTGATTATAGTTATTCAAACCATCATCTTTCAACATAGAAACTCCGGATATTGCCTCCGGATCTATAGGTAGGCCACGTAACTTATCAAATGTGAACATATTCTCTAATGACACAAAGATTCGAGCGTTTGACAATTTTGCACGTTCTAAAATACTCTTCGGAACGGTATATCCAAATGTAATATTCTTGATTCTCAGGTACGCCATATTCAACATATAGCGCGATTGAGGACGCATGACGTATCCTTCATTCGCACCTCCTAAATGCCAAGCTCTAGGATAAAAAGCATCTGTACGATCTGCTCTCCAGTAATCGTCCGCGATAGCTTTAGGCATACTTCCATCTTTCACATGATATCCTGGAATAGCCAATTGCCCCGATCCCCAAATCTGACGAGAGCCAACACCTTGGAAGAAAGCAGAAAAATCAAAACCCTTCCAATCCGCTCCCAAGCGGAAACCATATTGATATCGAGGTGTAGTATTACCTATCACAACCTTATCGCCAGGATCTCCATTTGTTCCCTTACCATCATTGATATAACCATCTCCATTCACATCAACAAACTTCACATCTCCAGGGCTTATCAACATAACTTGGTTTCCGTCTTCGAAATGGGTTTGATATACGGGATTCTCACCGGCAAGCATATTCGTCAGCTTACTGGTACCATTGTATATGATATTCGTCTGCAAAAAGTTTCCATTTGCATCATACATGAAATCATCTGCCTGATACAAGCGATCAGTCACATAACCGTATACATCACCAAATCTTCTACCTGTAGAATAGGTATTAGGATTCGTACCTGAGGTAAATAACTTCCTATCCTCCCAAGGCGTTTGCCAGTCTGCTCCTTTGGTCACAATACTTGATGCATCAGAGATGTTTGCCATAATATTAATTCCAAGGCCATTATCAAAACGGTGATTAAAGTCCGCTTCTAACTCCCAACCTCGGGTTCTCAAATTACCATAGTTTCCTAGAGGAGCAGTAGTTCCCAATGTAGCCGGTAGCGCATCTCCACCAACAATCATATTATTAGTCTTGCGCTGAAACCATTCTGCTGTAACTCCTAATTTATTATTAAAGAATCTTAAATCGGCACCGATATTCAAGTGTTCAATGTCTTGCCAAGTTAACCCCTCTCTTATTAATCTTGGTACACCCAACTCTGTAACTGGTCGCCCATTACCGTCCAACCAATAAGATGCAGATAATTTAGTCGGCTTAATCTCCGCCATGTACAACCCATTGTCAATCGATTGGTCACCTATAGATCCCCACGATGCTCTTACTTTAGCAAAACTTAAGACTGGATTCAAAGGTTTCATAAAACTCTCTTCGGAGATTACCCATCCTCCAGACACCGAAGGATACCATACCCAGCGCATATCGTTTGAAACCCGAGAAGTAGCATCTCGACGTAAATTTGCCTCAAACAGGTATCTGTTTTTGAAAGCATAATTCACACGTCCAAAGAAACCCACTGTAGCATCCCAATCCCTATCACCACCAGATTCCATTACTCCATTCGCAAAATTAAACTGTGGATCATCGCTATTATATACACCAAACTTCTTTGATAAATGTGAATTCCAGTCATTTGCAACCAAATTCATCCCCACCATAAATTTAAATTGGTGATCGTCTTGAATATTCAAATTATAGGTTGAAAATCCATTGAACGTATGTTTACGAGACTTATAAGCATCTTGGTAGTAATAACTATTTTCTGCTGCGACATATTCTGTCTTTGGGAACTGGTAAGCTAGTATACCTCCATTATCCGTAGGCACACCATTCTCATCGACATATATCTGATACCCTTCCGCATCTCGCCAAGGATCTACTCCATACCATGTTGTCTTAGCGGATAAAGGAACTACAGAACTTGTCAAACCGTTGTTTTGGGTGCTGTAAGAATAATCTGCCTGAATATCCCAGTTCTTATTAATATTAATCGTAGTACCTAAGTTAAGATTAAGATATTTCTTGTTATTGACTCCATCTTGAGAAGTTCTAGCAGAATATGCCGGATCGATAATATCCTGTCCATGTTCCTGAACGCCAATAGGAAATAACCGAGACCAACGGTATAAATACACCCAAGGGTCAGCCCCAAAACCAGCTATATTGTTTGAATTAGGGTAACGCTTAGTTCCGTCTGAATATATCACTCCTCCTCTCATCGTAATATAATCGTTAACCTCCGTCGAAAGACTCAATGTACCGTTCAAGCGTCTGTAGTCATCATGTTTGGCCGGCTTCATCATTCCCTGTTGCCCCAAGTAGCCCACACTCATGTTAAAAGTAGTTTTACCAGACTTCCCATTGAGGCCCAAGTTGTGTTGGTGAGAAAACGGATGATCTTTTATCATTGCATCTACAGGGTCAAAAAGTCGATAACCAAATTTTTGGCTACCATCCCAAAACCAATCCCTACCATACACTAATGGATCATCATTCCCTATGACACCACCATATTTATCCTGCCACTCTCTAATTTTCTTTAAACTTTCCCTATCCACACGCCAAAAACCACCCGCGGCACCAGATGATTTCATATTTTCATGCGCATCTACCGTATACTCCAACCCCTCAATACCAGCAAGCTCAATTTTCTTAAATGGAGACTGCCATGACAGATTATTAGAATAAGTAACACTGTTCATTTCCGTCTTCGCTCCCTTTTTCATTGTCACAAGCACAACCCCAAACGCAGCTTTCGCTCCGTATATAGATGAAGATGCAGCATCTTTCAATACGGTAATACTCTCAATATCGTTTGGGTTGATATATTGCAAGCTAGGCACCTCTACGTTATCCACCAATATTAAAGGATCGGATTTACCATTTGGAGACCCCACTTGTCCACGTATCTTTAATACAGCTTCAGACCCGACTTCACCACTAGGTACAACCACAGATAGTCCTGGTACTGCACCTTGTAATCCGCGACCTGCATCAGAAATAGGTCTCCCCCCCATTATCTTATCTACATTAACAGACGAAACTGCCCCTGTCAAGTGAGCCTTCTTTTGCTGTCCATAACCGACAACAACGACCTCTTCGAGTGTATTATCCTCCTCTTTTAATAATACATTTACTGTACTACCAGAAACTTTAACGTCCTGCGAGAGATACCCCACACTAGAAAACCGTAATGTAGCGCCTAGTGCAGCAGTAATCTTAAACTTACCGTCAGCATCTGTTCGTGTAGACCCTGGCACACCTACTACAGAGACAGAAACTCCAGGCATAGGTCCATTAGCATCAGACACAGTACCCGTTACTGTATTCTGAACCAACCTATTGGACGAATAGGCTGTTGCTGCAGCTAGGTTGGAAGAGTTCGACACCTTCGAAGCCTTCGCTTCTACAGATGTCACCACCAGCCCTAATGCAAGAGAGAATAGTAAAGTATTTCTCATATTTAGCATATTAAAATAAACTTGTTTACGTAATCATAATTCAGGAAGGTCTACTTACCTAAAAGCAGACCATATCCCATAACCTTATTCAAAATCTTTATAAAGCAGATACTTCTTCCGCATCTCCTTATATTCGGTCAATTCCTGTTGCCAGGAAGCTTTAATTTCATCTTCGGTTTTGCCAGCAATAATTTGCGTTCTTAATTCGTCTGTACCTGCCAGTTTATCAAAAAACTCCGCTCTGGTAAAGAATTTCGATTTATCCGGCATCTTCTTATAAAAGTCTAACACATACTTAAGGGTAAATGTTTGCTTGTCTGCATTCAAGTTGCGTAGATCCAGTCCGTACATTGTCTGTCCCTTTCCTTCTACATGCTTCTTCATACCCGCTTTCTCTCCCGGTGTATACTGGAAATCGCCATATACCGGATTGTCGTACCCCACGACCTGAAAAGGCCACTCCGTACCACGCCCCACAGAAATCTCCGTGCCTTCAAAAAGACAAAGTGAAGCATACAATCTTACAGAAAGATGGTTCGGCAATGACGGAGATGGAACGACGGGTAGGTCATACATCTTAGCATGGTCCCAATTCTGTACGGGCACGACAGTAACCTTACATTGACGGCCTTCTTCCAGCCACTTCTCGCCGTTGATCATATTTGCCAGCTCCCCTATTGTGAGGCCATGCACCATTGCAATTTTGTGGTAAGAGACATTCGATTTAAACTTATCATCCTTGCGGACAGGACCATCCACCTGATCCCCACAGGGATTTGGCCGGTCTAAAACAATAAGCTCTTTATTATGCTTTGCACACAACTCCATTACACGATGCAATGACGTGATGTAGGTATAGAATCTTGCACCCACATCCTGTAGATCAAAAATCATTACATCAATCGATTGCACAATAGAATCCTGCTTTTCGTTTCCACCGTACAGTGTATATAAGGGCAAACCAGTTTTTGCGTCTTTATCATTACTCACTTTTTCGCCACGCTCAATATCCCCACGAAAGCCGTGTTCCGGAGCGAATCCAAATTTCAAGTTCACCTTTTCACGCAACAATACATCCACAAGATGTTCGTTATCAGGACCGACTACTGAAGTCTGATTCCCCATTAACCCCACTCTCTTTCCTTCCAACAAAGGCAAATACGCTTCCAGTTGATCAGCTGCGGGAACAATTGCCTTGCTTAATTCAGCGCTCACCACAGGCTTTGTATCTCCACTGACATTACTTGACTTTGGACCACTACAGGCTATCAAAGCAAAGCCCAGACACAGTGAAAATCCAAGCTGTAAAAATTTTATATAAACAGAATTGCTCATCTATAAACTTGCGTTATTATCAATAATCCAGATTAAATCGGATAAAAATAATACAAAAAACGCACAATAAAGCAATTAAAAGCATATGCAAGACAACTAAAAGCGTTTTCGATACACAAAACTGCACAAAACCGTATACACATCGAAGTATTTCGCGACGAAAACCTATGGTCTTTTCAAGCGTTAAATAATGTTAAATCATCATTTCACCTTTATACACCTTTAAAACAGTGTCAAACGAACACTCTATTGTAACATTTAAGATACAATAAAAGAACAAATAACCCCAGTCCAATACAAAAAGAAAAGACCTTGCATTTTCATGCAAGGTCTCATTCATTCAAAACGTATCTTTTCAGATTACCATCCTGAGTTTTGTGTCAATTCCGACCCATGATTTTTATATAATGTAATCTGGTCTAAAGGAATAGGATCTAAGTAATACTTACTCGATACAGTTCTCTTGGTTTTGTTCGAAGGAATAATATATCCTTCATTTGTACCATCGATAGTAATACCGTTTAGTTTTTCCGGCGCGTAATCTGCTTTCACAATATACGCTCCCCTATTTATTGTAGGATTCTTTTCTGTATCCGCATAATCCAATTTCGCCCAACGACGAAGGTCATCTAGTCGCAATCCTTCAAACATCATCTCCGTACGGCGTTCTCTTCTGACCTCCCAAAGTAGCGCAGACACCGTCGCATCACGAGCTGGATCGTCATATACCTGACCATTTACAGCAGGCTGATTTCCCAGCACCTGCAGTTTTGCTACAGCTACACCTTTTCTCGCCCGTAGTAAATTTATAGATTTATCTACAGCCGCCTGATCCAGCATGCCCAATTCAGCTGCTGCTTCGGCGTAATTTAATAACACCTCGCCGTAACGAATTATTGGCGCATCTGTAATATTTAACTGCCCCGTTCCCACTTTTTGATCCTTAAGACTTTCATTCAGAAACTTACGAGTTGCATATCCAGAAACAGCGTAGTTTGGAAGCGCATTCATCATCCTTAATTGAGGAACGGCAGTCTGCCCCATACGTCCATCACGGTCAGCAAACAGATCAGCAATGTTTTTGTCTCCTTTGTAAAGAGGCGACAATCCAATCGGAAGACCGTCTGCCATCAAGTAGCTATCCATAGCATTTTTGGATATACCCGCCTGCGGCTCCAAATTGTTAAAGGACATTAAACTATGTTGCAACACACCATCAACATATTCTTTAAACATGATGATTTCCGTGTTACCTTTCAAAGATTCTGAAGTAAACAAGCCTCTATAATCAGAAGCAAGAGAGAACGCTCCGCTTTTCATCACCTCTTCGGCAGCCCATTTTGCGGCCTCCAAATATTCTTTAGCCTTCGTTTCATCTATCTTATGATACCTCAACCAAGTGCCTTCGAAAAGAAATATGCGAGACATATAAGCCAGTACGACATATTTATTAACAGCCTGTTGGCTAGGTCCGTCTGTAGGACGTACATATTGTGCGGCAAATTTAAAATCTTCCAGCACCTTATCCATTACGTACACACGTGAATCCCGTTTTCTATAAAGATCAGGATCTGTCTCCGAAAGTACACGGTCAATGTACGGGACATCTCCAAATTTATTCACGAAACTAGCATACTCCAAACCTCGGAAAAACCGACCTACGCCCAACCAATGATTCTGTACATCTTCTGCCAATTTCGCAACAGGCACACTCGCTATAAAGTGATTGGCCTTGCGTATACGAGAATAATAGGAACTCGCAGTAGCAGGAGTCTGGTTAGTAGGTAACGCAGGAGACCAACCTCCACCAGAAGTAGGTATATTCTGCGTAAATTCTGTGACGATATTTTCAATAGGGGACGCAGGTGTATGATCATCATTGATAAACTGCCCCGCAAAATAGGTCCCCCAACTGAATCCCTTACCATAACCTTTAAAATAGTAGTTATAGAAGCCGTAAGTATAGGTACGGATATTGTTTTCTGAAGACCAGAATGCCGGATCGGTCAATTGGTCGATAGGATCTTTTTCTAAGAACCCATCTCCTAAAAAATCTTTTGAACAGGACGAGAAAGACAACGCTCCTGCTAAAGCTATATATTTAAATATTTTCATGTCTAAAATGTTAATTGAAGTCCTAGTGAAAATGTTCTGCGGTAAGGGTATGATCTACCAAAAGTGTTAAGATCACTCTTAGCCTGCTCTGTATAATCTGTTTCCGGATCGATAGGAACCTTCAAATTATCAAATTCCAATAAGTTTTCACCTGAGAAGAACACTCTGAATTTAGAGATTTTCGCTTTTTCCAATACCGAGCTTGGCAACGAATAACCGAACGTCAAGTTTTTCAATCTCAAATAAGACATATCCAACAGGTATCTCGTCTGCGGCATATGATTCATCGTGGTATTACTCTGATTTTGATTCGTCGGCCTGTAATAGAAAGCATTCGTATTTTCCGGTGTCCAGTAATCCATCTGATGCGAGTACCAAGCTTCAGCAGGTCTCCATCCCGGTACAGTCAAATCACCCCCAACCCAAGCATCTCTACGCGCAACACCTTGCAAGAAAAATCCAAAGTCAAATCCCTTATACTCAAAATCTGCACGGAATCCATATTGGTACCTTGGATTAGAATTACCAATAACCCGACGGTCTCCTGCATCCAAAACAGTACCTTCGCCAACACCAATCACGCCATCGCCATTCAGATCCTTATACTTGATATCGCCCGGACCAAATTTAAATGTCGTTGTTTCATAATAAGATTGCGAAGGGATACCTTGTTTCAAGGTATAAGAACCGTCCGCATTTTGGTTAAAGTCATCAACCTGGAAAAGGCGATCTGTTTCATATCCCCAGATCTCACCAATCATCTTCCCTTTATAATCATTAGATGTTCCGTCCGCTTTAACCAGTCCGATTCCATCAAATTTACTGATCTTCTCCTTGTAATCTGACAATTGACCAGACAAACGCATGTTAAGACCATTATTGAAGCTATGGTTATAAGCCAACTCCAATTCCCAGCCATTCGTCTGCATCTCTCCATGGTTACGCAATGGCGAAGGAGCGCCAAAGTTAGCAGACAGGACCTCACCACCTGTGATCAGGTCAGAAACAGATCTTCTGTAACGATTGAACGTCACATTGAATTTATTGTTAAAAAATGCGGCATCTACACCGATTTCCTTTGTCGTAACAGTTTCCCAGGTCAGGTTTTGAGACACTATCGAAGGTGTTCCCATCGTATTCTGATTGATTCCACCTACAACCCAGTCAGAGTTTGCTTGCGCCAGAGTAGATAGATACAAACCGCTCGGCACCGTTTGATTTCCTACACTACCCCAAGAACCACGTATTTTTAAGAAATCCAGATAAGGTTTCGACCAATCCATAAAGTCTTCCTGTGAGATTACATAACCTGCAGACATCGCCGGGAAGAAGCCCCATACATTGTCTCTGTTGAAACGTGAAGAACCATCATATCTAGCCAGCATCTCGACAATATACTTGTTCTTATAATCGTAATTAACACGGCCAAAGAAACCTAAAGTAGACCAATGCGAAGCTCCAGAACCCGTTGTCATATCACCATTCGCTAGCCCTAGCTCTGGGTAATTCGGATCTAAAAGCCCCAATCGTTGACCCCAGACTTCATCCTTCTGGAACAACTCGGCATTAGCTCCAGCCATTACTTTAAAGTTGTGATCCTGGATACTTTTGTCATAAGTTGCATAAATATTCGCGACATGTCTATCCGTCATCTTGCGATCTTTTCTAGCACGGTTATGAGCTGCTCCTGTATAAGTAACATAGTCAAAGTTGGTTTTATTCCAAAAATCCCAACCTGTTACCGAACCTCCATTGATATTATCCTTATTGATAAACTGTGAATACGTATAGTCTGCATCCAACGTTAATCCTGGCATAATCTTCGCCTGCCCCCCAAAGGTAAAGCGCGCCATATTAGAATTCTTCGAATTCATGTTTGCCTGCTGTACATCAGTAATAGCATTACGCATAGGCAATCCATCTATCGTACCATAAGGGAAGTTACGCTGCCAGCGGTATAGGTAAAATATAGGTTCGAAGACATCCCCGTTATAAGAATAAGGCTTACTTACATCCGACGCCGTATACAACACCTTGGCATAACCTGTCAACCAATCGGTAATATCCGCATTGATCCCTAGATTAAAGTTATAACGGTTGAATTTATCTGTATTATCCTTCAAAACCCCTGTCTGACTAATCAAGCCAAATCCAGCATTAAAGTTAATCTTTTCTGAGCCTCCAGAAATACTCAAGTTATGGTTCTGTTGTGGCGTATATTTTTTCATGAACATATCCTCCGCATCCCACGAACGGTGAAAATAAAGGAATCCATCTTTCACCTCATAGTCACGGCCTTTAACCATTTCTAAGCCTAAATCCTGTCCACCATACAATCTTTCCCATTCTTCCATCTTCTCGATAGCATACTCATCATAGCGTGTGCCCAAGTTATTATATCCTGTCAGCGAAGGATTCGTCCTTTGCATAGCCAAAAGGCCTGCTCTAGCTCCTTCTGCCGCACCGGCAATTTGTGGTGTAGCACTCAATGACTGAAGCGCAAAGTTATTAGAGTAATTTATCGCAGTCTTTGTATTACGCTTACCGGACTTTGTCTTGATCAGGACTACCCCCCAGGCTGCTCTTGCTCCATAGATAGCGGCCGAAGCATCTTTGATCACAGACATACTCTCAATATCCGTCGGGTTTATCATCGAAAGACTAGGTACTTCTACTCCATCCACCAAAATCAAAGGAGATGCACCACCATCTGTTTTCAACGACCCACTTACACCACGTAGACGGATCTTAGGATCTCCGCCCAAATCTCCACTGGCTGTCGACACTGACAGTCCTGATACCGCACCCTGCAACGCCCGTCCAACATCAGTCACCGGACGTGTTTCAAAAGTCTTCTTCGTATCGACCGTAGACACTGCTCCGGTCACATTCGTTCTCTTTTGAGTACCGTAACCGACAACAACAACTTCTTCCAACGCATTGTCTTCCGACACCAATACAACATTAATTGTATTCTCACCTACCTTTACATCTTGCGAAATATAACCGATACTGGAAAAACGCAAAGTAGCACCTAATGTAGCTGAAATCTTAAAACTACCGTTAGCGTCGGTCGTTGTAGCTCCCGGAACTCCGACCACCGACACCGTAACACCTGCCACAGGACCATTTTCATCCGATACAGTACCCGTTACTGTATTCTGGACCAACCTATTTGATGAATAGGCCGTTGCCGCAGCAAGATTGGATGGACTCGAGACTTTCGAAACCTTCGCTTCCGCCGTCGTCACTGCCAATCCCAATGCGAGAGAGAATAATAATGTACTTCTCATATTTAGCATATTTAATAAACTTGTTTTACTTGTAATCATAATCTAGAAAGGCCTACTTAAAAAGTAGACCTAATCCCATAACCTTATTCAAAATCTGTATACAGCAGATACTTCTTGCGCATCTCCTTATATTCGGTCAATTCCTGTTGCCAGGAAGCTTTAATTTCATCTTCAGTTTTACCCGCAATAATTTGTTTTCTAAGCTCGTCAGTACCCGCCAACTTGTCGAAAAACTCAGGTCTCGCGAAGAACTTTGTTTTATCTGGCATCTTATTATAGAAATCCAAAACGTATTTCAACGTGAATTTTTGTTGATCAGCATCCAATCCACGTAGATCCTGTCCATACATCGTTTGCCCTTTCCCTTCAACATGCTTTACCATCCCTGCTTTTTCACCTGGAGTATATTTAAAATCACCATATACCGGATTATCATACCCCACGACCTGGAATGGCCAGTCCGTACCACGTCCTACAGATATATCCGTCCCTTCAAAAAGACACAATGCGCCATATAAACGAACCGACAGGTGGTTTGGCAACGATGGAGAAGGCACAACTGGCAATTCATACATTGTAGCATGATCCCAATTTTGCACTGGTATCACTGTCACTTTACACTGACGTCCATTTTCCAGCCATTTTTCACCATTGATCATATGCGCCAGTTCACCAACGGTGAGACCGTGTATCATGGCGATTTTATGCAATGATACGTTTGACTTAAATTTGTCATCTTTACGCACAGGACCATCGATTTGATCTCCACATGGATTAGGACGATCCAGCACAATAAGTTCCTTATTATGCTTAGCACAAAGTTCCATCACACGGTGCATAGATGCGATATAGGTATAGAAACGTGCTCCGACATCCTGTAAATCAAAAATCATGACATCTATGGACTGTATAATAGAATCCTGCTTATCATTCTTACCGTATAGTGTATGCAAAGGAAGTCCTGTCTTGGCATCTTTGTCATTGCCGACTTTTTCGCCACGCTCGATATCCCCACGAAAACCGTGCTCCGGAGCAAAACCAAATCTCAGGTCTACCTTTTCACGAAGTAACACATCAACGAGATGTTCCTTTTTTGCTCCAACGACCGATGTTTGATTGCCCATCAAACCCACTTTTTTACCTTTCAACAAAGGTAAATAGGCCGCTAGCTGATCAGCTCCAGTCTTAATTTCGTTATTGACTATAAAATCTGATTTCACGGGTGGATTAATAAGATTGCTTGCTTGACTGCTAAATCCACAAAAGAAAAACATCGAGCCTATTAGGCCAGACGCGATTAAAGGTAAAAACTTCATATATACAGCGTTATTTATTTGTGTCTATCGTGCGTTATTTATCAACATTACAGTTTACTTCGCTAAAAATAGCACAATAAAACGCATAATACCGCATAAACAATCAAATAAAAAGCAAACATAAGGCGTTTTTAAATACCAAAGACGCATAAAAACGAATTCAAAAAAAAGAGAACATGTAGGAAAATGGAATGGTTTTATACGTTAAATAAATGTTAAACCCAATTTATAGAGCCACGCGACATTAGCCAATAGTGTACAAACTACACATCAATGTAACATCTGAGATACAATCCGACAATAGAAAGTTCATTCACAAAAAAGCCCCTTGCAGAAAACTGCAAGGGGCTAGATGTTTAACTAAAAAAGATTAATCTTTTTTATCCCACCATATCGGTTCATTGATATAAGTCGGTTTATCATAATTAGGCGCTATTAATCGAAGTTGAGCACTATTAAAGTTCAACTCGTATGATGCCATTGCAAACCTTCTTGGCCAATCTGTGGCTCCCGGGTAAGACTGTGTATAGACATGATTGGGACGTTTATATCCTTTATAAACACCAGTCGCCTCATTATAGTTACCATTACCATCAGTACAATAATCCATTCTACGCATATCCACCCACTGCTCAGGAGAATACGATAAGGCAATATACTTTTGAATCATGATATGACTCATTGTCAAATCTCCTGGGTTTTGTATAACAGAAGTACTTGCCAGAAACTGACCAATAGTTCCTGCGGGTATCCCCATAATCTCCATATGAAGCCTTATTCCGTCTTTATAAGCAGCTAAAGCTAAATCATTTTGGTTTTTTCTAAAGCGAATTTCCGCTTCAATAAACTTCATCTCGGAAGCCGTTAGGAACAATCCTTTTGAGCCTTTTTTATTGTACCAAGTACCTGTTGAAAGAATTCGACCGTTCGCAGCTTTCGCTTCTCTCAATTGCACGAAAACAGAATCTGCACTATCAAACCTATTAGTCTTGGAATCATAAGCATATGCTACTGGACCAGTTAACACTTGATCAGAGGCAAAATCAACCCCTAGAGTTATGCGCATGCTACCATCTCCTTCCTGAGAACTAGGAACCAACAATTCATATCTAGGGTCTTGCATATCATTTCCTCCTTTAGGTGCTCCTGTATATCTATTGAGGATATAATCAATATAAAGCTTAGAAACACGAGTTGAGGCTGATGTATTTGTGTATTGAAGCGCCGCTTGCTCTGTACCAACTGTTGTAGCACTTTGATCTACGTATTGATAAATAGTAGAGTCCGCCACGGTTTGAGGAGCTTTCTTCAACGCTTCCAATACAGCATCTGGATTATAAACAGCTTTTTTATTAAGATGAGATAGAAAACGAGCCTTTAAACCATAAGCCAATTTAACCCAACTATTAACATTTCCCTTATTATAAGTGTCACCTTTTACCAAAGCTGGAGCAAACTCACCTTGCGTTTTCTGAAGATCAACAATTGCTTCATCTAGCAATTTAAATATCTCTCCATATACGTACTCTGCATCATCAAATTTTGGGGTTAAGATATCTTTATTATCAAACTCCTGATAAGGAAGTACTCCAAAATAATCAGCTAAATAACCAAAACCCCAAGCCTTCATAATCTTACCAACACCAACATAATGGTGAGCGCCCACTTTCTCAGCAGCCTCTATCATTGGCTCGATGTTAACAGCAGTATTTACATACCATGCCTGCCAAGGCCAATTAGCACCAGCAGCATCAGTATACCATCTTGTCAACATATAGTTTCTGGCACTAGCCGCATAAACATTTGCCAACTGATGTGTTATATGAGCTGATCTTGTCCCTCCACTTTCGTATGCATCTGAAAACTGTGCCAATATTGATGGCAAACGTTGTTCTGCATTTGGTTTACCTTCAGTACCACTATTTGGATTATCGTTAATATCAAGCCATTTATCACATGAAGAGAACGACAAAGTAGCAGTAGCGGCCAATAAATATATTATCTTTTTCATTCGATTAGAATTTTAAATTAACACCAAACGTAAAACCAGCGGTAGCTGGTACGCCAGCATAATCTATCCCGACAGAACCTGATCCGACGACTCCTGCTCCCGCAGCTGAAGTTTCAGGGTCTACCCCAGAATAATTAGTCAATAACCAAAGGTTTGTCCCCATCGCGTTAAATGTCGCCCCTTTGATAAATTTAGACTTCGCCAAAAGATTTTGAGGAAGAGAATAACTTAAATTAACTGAACGAAGTCTGAACCAATTAACCTTCTCAATAAAGTTAGGTGTATGTTTAGAATACACATCCTTATAATACGCCTCATTAGCTTCAACCTCTCTTGTCACCATTTCGTACTGTTTAGTCGTTGGATTGAGCGACATTCCTGTAAATTGAATTTTCTCACCTCTGTTCTCTGTATTTTTACTCATACCATAAGTAGTCATCAGATATTCAGATGCATTATATACATCTCCACCCTTTCTAAAGTCAAATAAGAACGACAAATCCCAATTTTTATAGGTAAAAGAGTTGTTCCACCCTCCGATGAAATCAGGTTCACGATTACCGACGTAGGTTGTCGTAGATGAAGAAGTCAATGGCATACCAGTTTTCCAATCTAATAACATATTTCCTTCAGCATCTTTCTGCCATACCGAACCACTTATCCCCATAAAGTCACCATTGTTATAAGAAGCAGCCTTACCAGTACCAACTTGTACATCTGTAACATAAAGGATATCTAATCCTCCAATCAACTTAGCAACCTTGCCTTTATTATGAGAAAAGTTCAATGCAGTAGTCCAGGTGAAGTCTCCTTTTTTGACCGGAGTAGCATTTAAAGACAATTCAAATCCTTCATTATTCAGTTCACCAATGTTGTAATAGGTCAAAATATATCCAGTCGCATTTGAAACACGTGGTTGCAAAATCTGATCTACGGAATTTGTCTTATAGTAAGTAAACTCCAATCCAATAGCATTTTTCAAGAAACGTAAATCAGTCCCGATTTCAAATGAGTTAGTAGTTTCGGGCTTCAACTGATCATTACCGCGTGTCCAGTGATTTCTAAATCCACCGCCTATAGTCAATTCTGGTCCGAAAAGTCCTGTTGAAGTAACATATGCAGGAGCATCTTTACCTACAGAAGCCCACGAAGAGCGTAGCTTTCCATAAGTCAGAATATCATTTTTCTCAAACAGCTCTGTAAAAATCAATGATCCTGATATTGAAGGATAAAAGAATGAGCGGTTTTTCACCGGCAATGTCGAAGACCAGTCATTACGTCCAGTAGCATTCAGATATGCAATACCTTTATATCCTACGCGCAAATCACCATACACCCCCACAATCCTACGGTTGTTGAAAACTTGAGAATAGTACTTATTTTCTTTTTTAAAGTTTTCCATACTCTCAAAGCCGGCAAGCTCAAAGCTCTCGCCCCTTAGAGATGTAGACTTAACTTTTGTATCTTCAGCATTATGCCCTACCAATAAGTTGAAATCCCAATCATTTATTTGCTTCTTGAAATTCAACATCAAGTTGCTGTTCAAATATTGGTATTTTTTATCTGTATTAGACATCATACCATTTTGCCAAGCAAGCTTTACACTCGAACCTGGAGCAACCAATGTATTGAATTGAGAAGTATAGTTATCGACTCCAAGCCGATAGGTGATATCAAACCAATCCGTGACATTTACATTTGTGTAAACAGTTCCCAATATACGGTCGGTCTTATCTGATTGTGGGTTCTTATGAATTAACCAATAAGGGTTGTCCGTATTATTTTCAAGAGCAACCTGTGGTAATAACAAATTATTCTTTCCATCTGGAGTAAGATAATCTTTCATATTAGCATTTCCAGGCCAGATCAATACCGACTCCATATAACCGTTGCCTGATGACCCCCAAAGTCCGGAACCGGTTAAAGTCTTACGTGTATCACTTGTAGAATAGGAAGCATTTGCACCGAAAGTAAATTTTCCGTATTTCTGCTCGCCGTTAAAACGCACAGTAGAACGGTTAAAATCAGTAGTTGGCACTACCCCTGTTTGATAAATATTTGACCCTGACAAGAAAAAGTTCCCACTAGCAGATCCACCAGAAATGTTGAATGAATTATCATACATACTAGCAGTCTCATAAAAGTCCTTCATATTATCATAACGAACCTCTCCATCTTTAAATACATCCCCCCAAGATTCGAAAGTTTGTGATACATACTTGTTATTATAATATGAACCTTGTTTGTATTTAGTCTGTTGTTCAGGGAGCTTATTCACCCAATTCACACCTACTCGAGATGTGATACCTACCTGCGTACGTCCTTCAGCACCTTTCTTTGTCGTAATTACAATAGCTCCTGCCGCTGCACGCAGACCATATAGCGCTGCCGCTGCAGGCCCCTTCAAAACAGACATAGATTCGATGTCCTCAGGGTTAATATCCAAGGCACGGTTACCATTTGTCGTAGATGTATTCACGTTACCGTCAAAAGCAGAGTTATCACCTTGTCCTGTAGAATTATCCATTGGAATACCATCTATCACAAAAAGAGGTTGATTATCCCGCTCTAGGGATGTACCTCCACGAATTATAATACTTGCGGAAGCTCCTGGTGCGCCACCTGAGTTTGTTACGTTTACCCCAGCAATCTTTCCATTTAATGAATTGATTACGTTCGGGTTCTTATTCTTCATCAACTCATCAGCTTTAATATCCTGTACAGCATATCCTAACGCTTTCTTTTCCTTCTTGATACCCAAAGCTGTTACAACCACCTCATCGATAGCCTCTTCTGAGCCACCCAGTTTAATGTTGTAAACATTACCTGAGCCCACAAGCTGTGAAGTTTCCCCAGAACCAATAGCTCTGAAGATCAAAGTTTCGCCTGGCGCAGCCTGGATTGAGAAAGAACCATCCGCATTCGTCTGTACCGAACGTGTAGTTCCTTTTACAATAACAGTTACGTTGCTTAGCCCACCTCCATCCGAAGAGGTTACCTTACCCGAAACTGCTTTTTGCTGTGCCATCAAACAGGATGCATAAATACACACCCCGAAAAAAGCAAGTAAAAATCTCTTTTTCATGTGTTTGATAGTTTGTTAAAATTGTGTTTATTTTCTAATAATAGATTTGTACACCAGTAATTTAGTTAAGCAAGTCTACGAAAAAAATAACTGTTTTGCGTTTTTTTGCAAAACTATTTTTTAAAAGTTCACAAATAATAATTCTGAATTCAAACAAAACATTCGAACAAACAACTAAAAACCCATCGAAACACTGAACAAAACACCATTAACAACTATAAATCAAACAGATAACACAGCAACATCTGACTCCCTCACAAAGCCATCAAAAAGGCACGCAACCGCAACGCAAAAAATTACCTCAAAAGAAATTATTTCCCTCCCACCTAAAGACATAACAAAAAATCATTCACGTCATTCTTCAAGACTACAATCTGTTGCGGACAACCTTCCGACAATTCTAATGAGAGCTGATGGGGACACAAGTAGTGAGATAAATATTATGGGGTATTAGAAAAGCACAATACTCTTTTAGAGAAAGGAGCTTAACAAGTCCTAAGCAACGATCTTTTTATCCTCTGCATAAGAGAATAAACTATTCCTATATTCGACAGCAATCTGCGGTTAATACACGCTAGATTCTCCCTTAAACTATCTTGAGTCCGCGTTGAGCACGAGTCCACTCCAGGCTGAGAACGAGTCTACCTTAGACGCAGG
The DNA here is from genome assembly GCA_031277715.1 of Sphingobacterium sp. Lineage (GTDB taxonomy): Bacteria > Bacteroidota > Bacteroidia > Sphingobacteriales > Sphingobacteriaceae > Sphingobacterium. The sequence continues at coordinate 17,990 of JAITLW010000221.1, forward strand.
GCAGTAGCACCTCAGATTCAGCTCGCACACAGTCACCTTCTTAATAGGTTCTTAACACTATCTATAGTATAGGACTACCTCTAAACTCTCCTATTAAAGAATCCTAAATAACTATATTAGGCAAATGAATTAGTTTCCATACTTTTATGGATATACCCCAATTTTAAAGAAAATCTTGAAAACAAAAGCTGTGGCTTTAAGCTTAAAACGGCATCAGATACACTTCATTTCCGAATGTCCTTTTGCCCTAATCGATTATACAAGTGGGCCAACCGATTAATCATCTGAGCAGTTTGATCAATCAAGTGAACCAAATGATCAATCAAATGGACCAAACGATTAAACAAGTGCAACGTGTGATCAATCAAATGGGCCAAATGATCAATCAAGTGCCACGTATGATCAATCAAATGAACCAAACGATTAATCAACTATCACGCATGATCCATCAAGTAGGTCAAACGATCAATCAAACAACGCACCTGATTGATCGTCTGGGCTAAAAGGACATTCAATTTTGAGAGCAGGTTAAATATAACCCCATAGTAATAGCACCTCAGGCTCAGCTCGCACAAAGCTACTTTCTCAGTAGATTTATAAGATCTTAAGGTATAGCCTCTGCCTTACAGCTCAAAAAGGTATGTTTTTCGGACAAATACGTGGGGTGATCAAAAATAATTGTCATTTTCCAAACCTTTGCACCTCATTATTTTTCTCAAAAACAACAAAAAAACTGCGTTAAAACCACTTCGAACACATATTTAAAGCTTCAAAAACTGCTCTAAACAGAAGTTCTTCGAGCTACATCGCAAACGCTACGCGCTAGCGTGCAGAGCCGGTACGCTAGCGTATAAAATGCATTAACTAACGCGCACCACCGAGGCGCTATCACCTAGAACTCGACTGCTAACGGACCGACCGCAATAGCTAGCGCATGGAATGAAATAACTAGCGCACAGAGACAAACGACTAGCGTCTACTATCAAGTAACTAACGCCCCGACCGCAGCAACTAGCCTGTGAAACGCAATAGCTAGCGCCTCATCTCTAAGCTCTAGCTTATGAAGTCTACACGATCTTGCTTCCGAAAGCAACGATAACGCGCAAAGCCCAAACGCTTGCACATGGAGATGCCGTGCTAACACCCAACCAGCAATCGCTAGCCTTTATACGCAAAGCAATACCACAGGAAAGCCAGAGGTCCATAAAATAAACAGGAAAAAAATTTACTATCTTTATTGAGCCATAAATAAATCGTAAGATCAAATATGAAAAAGACCAACTTATTAAATCTTGCAATTCAAATAATAGGTATTGTACTGTTCGTCTATAGCTTGAACTCTGTCAAAGAATTATTATTGTATATTTCACTACCAATTACATCAAGTGATAACATAGAAAAGACATCGCTAGTGGTGCCCCTACTACTTACTATCACTCTCCAATGGCTGATTGCATTGTTATTTGCTTTCAAACCACATCTCATTAGTAACATACTCATCAAAAACAAAGAACACCAAACCGAAAAGGTGTCTTTACTACTTGACTCAAAAGAGCTCTTAAAATCAGCTTTAGTTATTATCGGCACTACCGTAATACTCTTAAGTCTGCCCGGCCTCATCCTTGCAACGGTCAAGTATATAAACTTGGTGCAGACCAGCGATCCGAACAAAAGTTTTGACCTTACGAATATTGCGACAAATGGTTTAAAGATTCTCTTGGCTTCTGCATTGGTTTACTTTTCTAATCAGATTACTCATTATTTGGGGAGCAAATAAAAATAAATACGTTCAGCCTGATTACCGCTTTCCTGAGCACGGGACTTCGAACCCATTAAAAAAGTTACTACATCCTTTGCATTACTCCCTCTATGAACTATAGGTGTACTGTAGCGACCATTATCATTAATGACAGATATAATTTCATCCACATAAGGAAAATCTGGATACGTGTAAGAATAATATAAATCAAAATCATTTGATTTGTACATCACTTCATAAGCTATGTGTCGATTATAAACAGTCTTCTTTCCTTCTTGTATCGGCAGCTTTACATACACGCATGTTAATTTAGTTGGTCCACTCTGGATGCCTGGACTCCAATGTTTCTCTTCACGAATAAAGTCATTAAGAATCATTGATGTAGGCGAGGTGTCCCCGAGGTATAGTTTTCCATTCTTTGCAACATAAAAGTGTAGGTAAGTGCTAGATAATCCTGCTGAAGAATCAAGAAACACAGCAAGGCGGTCAAAAAACAAATCCATTCCGCCACTTGGTTCAAGAGTCGCATCTACTGAATAAAATATTTTTCCTACAGTATCCTGTGATACCTTAGCAGATGTAGAATCTGAAAGATCCACAGAATGGCTTATCACCCCTTGCCCTAGACAATAGGAATAAGTTAGAGCTGCATTAAGAATGAGAATAGCACCTATCTTCTTCATATAGCACCTTAACAATACATCATATTTCTGCATCTATCAAAAGAAATCATTACCTCACTTCTTTGGCGAGCATTATCTTTTCGTCGTATATATTCTTCTTAAACTCTGCCATATTGATATTTCTTCTTGCAACTTGTTTATAATCTCTAGGTAGAGGATCTTTAAAATAAAAATCGTAGGAGCCTCCTACAATCCCTTTATTCGGGACATATACAAACCGATCTATACCGCGATACCACTCATGATTATCCATGACACGCCCTCAAGGTGTAAAAGTCCAAAACTGATACCCGATATCACCATCTCGCAAAGCGATCTTTGATGACAGGTAAAATCGCTCTAGATGATCGTTGTCATACTTTCGAGCATAGACTCCAGGAACAATAGGAAACTCCCCTCCCTCAAATTCATTCTCATAGATATCTTTCATCTCCTTTATAGTCAACAAAGGTTGGTTGATATCAACGACATGACGTGGAATAGTAAATACATCAGGATAATCCTGTACGTAAAACACCTGCAAAAAAGAAGACCGAGAGGCGTAGTATTTGTTTCCTTTTTTTAATAGAACAGCATACTGTGCAGGTTCATCTAAGTATAGCTCGTTCTGAACGGCTTTTACACCTAAGGCTCGCAATCGTTCAAAACTCAGATAGCTTAGATCCGTAGGCTTCTGGTCATATTCAATCCACTTCGATTTTCCGTCAAAAACCGGTAATACAGAAAAAGCAAAAAGATAACGGGTAGGAGCTCTTAAGTATTCATCGCTGAATCTAGGGTTCTCCTTAAACAGGGGCAAAACATTGAATATATCTATATCGAGGTCAACCCCATACAGTTCTTTGGTGGAAAGACTAAAATGCGTAATCTTATAGTCTTCCGACTCCGCATCTAGATCAATCATAAAATACGGTCGTTGCCCGACAGCAAAAAAAGGCAGGCAAACCAAAATAAGCCCCTGAAGTATAATTTTTAACACCGCTATAGTTCGAGAAATTCCTTCCATAATTCATCTAGAATATCAATCCTGAAGCTTAAGGTACAAATAATTAAAACGACATACCATACTTTTATAATTAGTTAAAATCAGGACTGACAATAGACTTAAAGACTTGTTGGAAGAATAACCCCTTCTTCTTTTATATTCTTTATAAACCGGACAAGATCTAATCCGATTTCTTTTCGATGAAAATAAAAATAGAAATCAAAACTTCCTCCAACAATACCGCTATCTGGAATGTATACAAATCGATCAATACCTCGCTCCAACTCATAACCTATTTTGTTTTCATGCCAATCCGTATAAGTCCAATATTGATAAGCCTCCTTACCTTGGATAGCAAATTTCCTAGACTGATATTCCATACGGTCACGTACATAATCAAAACTACTTTGAGAAAGATAGCTTTCTAACGGAAAATCCGCTAAGCCTCCATACTGTCCCTTATATAGATTATACATATCTTTGACTGAAAAGAAAGGTTGCTGCAAATTTATTGTTCCATAAATATTTGGGAAAGGGAATGGACGGTTCCTAACCGCAAAAAACTGAAGTAAACATTTCTTTGCGACATAATATTTTCCATCTCTAAAAACAGCCAACTTATGCTCATTGAAGAACTTAGTTGTTGAGGGGATGCCCTTGTCAAAACGCATACCTAAAACATGTTCCTTTAGGTCATTTAACTCCCGAAAACTCATCCTCTCCTTCGTTATGGTTCCCAAAGAAACCTCTTCCCAGAGCCCCCCTGTCTTAACGTCCGGCAAAATACTGAACAAAATAATCTCCATCCCCTGATTATTTAGCTTCAGCTTTTCGGATATTTTAGGGATGATATTATACAATTCTATATCAAATGAGAAATTATAAATCGAATTGGTATTCAAACAATATTGTTTTACATCAAATCTATTTAACTCGGCCCCTTCTCCCCCTATCAAAAAAACTTTTGCTTCCGCTCGTGAGATAATTCCTAATAAAGTTAAAACAATGAACAGCTTTAATTTTTTAACAATCTGTGCAAAATGCCCCATTTCTATAATTTTCATTAATATTATATCAATTATACGCCATTTTATGTAATTCCATAGACACTTCAACAGGTTCAGTATAACCACCATAGCCTATACTAGTTCTTACAACAAAAATCCAGCAATTAAATAAGCCCTTCTGATTGAATCAAAAGGGCTCATTGTAAACAAATAGATTTCTATTTTAGGACAAAACCAATCCCATTAACATTAACTCCACCTGTTGGCGTCGCTGGTTTGTTTACAGCTCTCCATTCCAATGGTTTAAGCGGATCATTCGTCTCATAACGCTGTACCATGACAGCACTTGTACCTACACTCGTTGAAAAAGCTCTATAGCAACCAATAGCCTTCATAATCTTTCCCAAATCATTATAAGTTATTCCGACAGAGAACTTATTATTCACCCCATCTACAACTACAGCAAACACCTTCTTACTTTGCGTTATCCCTATACCAGTGTTAGCTTGCACGGTAGTAACCGTACTATTGATCAAATCATTATTATACAGTAACCATATACCTCCAGATACCAAATGAGCAATTTCATCCAAGTTGTAACTATCCAGCGGATAACTAGAACTAGGTCTATTACCAATAAATGGAGTTCCATCTTTCTTTACCGCAAAAAATGCTCTTGTATTAGCTGTTGCTGTTGTAGTCGTAGTCTTTATCTGTCTTCCCAATTTAATAAATGAGCCGGCAGGGGCTCCGCTTGCAGCTACATCACCATTTATAGCGGCAATAATTTTTCCGCCAGAACGAGGTTCGTTATATTTCGCCATCTCATCCATAGTCTGCGTACTATAAATAACCTCATCAAATGGACTCATAGCATAAGCTGTCAAGTTTGGCTTGGACAAATCTACCTCAAGAATCTGCATGCTCATAGCCTGATTCAATTTATTCAAAAACCGCACATGAGTACGCTCTACGCCATCAGCCAATTTCACCGTCGAATCCAGCTGAAATGTCTTAATAATATCGGTCTTGTCTATTATCAATTGTGTCAATGGCCCTATGCTATTATCTGGAGGAATAATATCTTCCTCCACAACAGGAGGTTTAGGTTCTTCAAAAACAGGATAATCGTCCCGCTGCTTACAGGCTACTGTACTCATCGCGATCCATAAATATACCACAGTTTTAGATCGCCAAACGCTATTAAAAATATTTATCATAACTATCTAACTAAGAAAAATGAAACATATGGTTTCATAATGGCAGAAGTCTGTCCATCATACCCCAAAGCATAAATTGTGTACGACCTTCTATCCAGAATTGCACCCGCATTAGAATAAGAGGCTAATACTGTAGCATTCGTAACAGGAGCCCCTGCTTTTCGAATCTTCCAAGTACGTGTTGTGATACGATTCAACTGGAAATATTCACCAGTCTCCATATACTTCACGTTCTTAGCTACTAAAGAATCCTGTGTTGGTTCTGCAGTACCAGCTGCTGCTCCATAATACAGGTCTATAGCTGGAACATTCGGCATCAGATTCGTAAATCTATACCTTGCAAAGGTAGAATCTGGCCTTGACAAGTCCTCTTCGTTAAGAATCATCTTCGTGTTGGCATCTGTATCTGTGATATGTAACGTGTATCTCTTCCCTTTTTCAAAATTTATATTTGAATCATAAAGTACCAAAGAATCTAGGCCTTTATCTATTTTATGTGGAATAGCAATTTTAACATTAACGGTTCCAGAAGCATACCTCAAGAAGTCAGGTCTAGAGTCACCTCTGGTATTGTATCCTCCACCTGGAAAAGGTTCCCGACCTCGAATCAATGGTGTGATACGTTGATTATTGAACTTTACAAACATATACCTATCATCGGGATAGACAGAGGCCATATTAATCTTAATAATAGCATCATCTGGAGACACATACTCAAGTTCACCATAGTCTACAACCGCCTTATCACAGGAGATAAAGCCTAATAGACTTATTCCAAGAACAATTATTTTATTTATATATTTCATAAAGTAATATCTTAATTATCAGCGGTCATAGACCACGTAGGTTTAGTAATATACTTCGGATCCAAAGCGCCCCAAAGATCCAATTCCTTTGCATTCCATACGTATTCAGAGTTATATCTTGGTCGGACACGATAACAGTAGTCTCCATATTCTAAGGATGAGCCACTCAGTGCTTGATACTGTCTAAATATATCGGTACTATATTTATATTTTCGCATATCACACCATTGCTCCAGACCGCCCCATCCCCACTGTACGATATATTTTTGCCCCATAATATCGGCAAGAGTTAAGTCCGTGGCTGCTTGAGGAATTTCAGAGCTTAATAAGTATTTCGCAATATCAATCTCCTTGATAGTTACTTCATCTGCACTAGCATACTTGTTAACAAAAGTCATATGTGAACGAATGGCTTTGATGTAAGCTGCATAGGCACCATCCTTGTCTCCTTTTAAAAACAATGCTTCTGCTTTAATAAGTTGCAATTGGGCATACGTCATTAGAGGGAAATCAACTTTATCTCTAAAAATAAATTTACCTCGATAAGCTTGGTCGATTATAGGTCCCATAATATGAGGAACTGAAGTATTTGTTACATTCGGCAGACCGCCAGTAAAAGTACTATCTAGCGGATTTGTATAATTCAGCATTAAAGGTAGACGCGGATCATGTAGCATCCGAACCGGTGTCGCTGCAGTACCGCGCAATCCTCCACCCAGGTAATTCACAATGGGCTGTCCAGCTCTACTGTAATAAGTACTCACAAAGTTATTTTGTTGAGGGCCAGCAACACTAGAAGTCTCCTTTTTATCACCCTTAAATTTCACATTAGCATCATCACTATTCGAGCTAAACGAAAGGTCTACGTAATAGGCAATCGAATCAGCATATTTTGACACAAAATCAGGTTTATTCACAAAATGAACATACTGAATAGCACGCAATCCGTACACAAACTTGCGCCAACGCTCCATATTCCCACTAAATAGATTATCCCCTTTTTCAGACTTCAGATGTGCAGAATAGTCCAATGGACTTTTTTGATCCAAATAATATAAAGAAGAATCACACCACAAACGCACTTTTGCGTATACTTCTTTTTGATCCTGATACTTAAAAAACAGTTTATCTTGCATCGCCTCGTCTAAGATAATAGGCCCGTGATAATCTGTCAGCATCTGATATCCCCAAGCTTTCACCGCGTAACCGATCGCTGCATATTCATACTTCTGATTATCAACAGCATCCTTGATCATAAAGTCTATATTACGGCCAAAATTAAAGTAGACCATACGCCACATTACCCCACCTACGTCAGATTGTGCGGCATAACCGTGTTTTTCCCATATTTTAGACGACACATCACCGCTAGCTCCTACAATCGCTTGATTAAACTTGTTGACCTGTCGTAGATCCTGAGATACTCCATTTGCCATCTGAAAAATAATAGGCGCCAGCAGTAGTTCGGCTTTTACCTCTTGAGGTAATGATGGATTCTCATTTATGTCTAAATATTTCTTACAACTCGCAAACGATAGAGAAACAACAGACAGAATTAATATTATTTTATTTTTCATAACACTCCTCTCTATAATTTTATACTTACTCCGAAATTATATCCCTTTGGTTTTCCCATATTTCCAAAGTCGATACCAAACCCTCCCATACCACCTACACCTGGAGTATTTAAATTCGATTCAGGGTCTAGTCCGGTATAGTTGGTAAACATCAACAAATCCGTTGCTGTAAAAAACACATTCACAGAAGATTTTTGTCCTAAAAACCGAGTAGTAGACTTTGGTAGCTTATAACTTAATGTCAAATCCCTCAATCGGAAAGTATAAATATTCCGCTCAACAAACATTTCAGGTTCTATATTTGCATAATAATAGGTAGAAGCCGAATAAGGTGTGACGGCGATATTATTGCGCGTAGGATTATCCGTGTTTTCTAAACCATCCTGCAATACTCCGGTAATCACCCTTGGGTCCTCTCTATCCAGGGTCTTCGTAGACATTCCTAAAGTAAATAAAGAGTAATCCAACCCATTCAAGACATCTCCTCCGTAACGCCAATCCCACAAAAAGGTCAAATACAAATCTTTATAATTGAATTTATTGATTGTTCCCAACGTGAATTTTGGCAAGCGATCAGCAATAGGATAATAACGATCAGTTCCTGTAGTAGGTAAACCTGTAGCTGGATTAATCAAAACATCTCCCCGATCATTACGCAGAAACTTATTCCCAGTAAGCGCCCCAATGCTATAACCCGGCATTACCGCAGACCGAACCCCCGAAAGAACCTGTGTATCTGACTCATACAGCTCTGGAAGCTCATCCGCTAAGGAAAGTACTTTCCCCTTATATTTTGTGAAGTTGAAAGTGAGGTTCCATCCAAAGTCCTTCTTCCTTATAGGATTAAAAATAGCCTGAATCTCAGTACCATAATTTTTAACCTCACCACCATTCATCATTTTCAAAATAAAACCAGATCCATAGCTCAAACGAGGTAAAATAATTTGATCTTTACTTAACCTAGAAAAATAGGCAACATCAAATTTGACAAAATCCTGAAATAAAGAAAACTCTAGGCCTGTTTCAAACTCATCCGTCATCTCAGCTACAAGATTAGGATTTCCACCATTGAAACCATAAGCATAACCTCCCCCAGTTGAATACTGTGGCTCATAATTAGATCTCGTAAAGTAAGACCTCCCTGGTCCTTTCCCCGTTCTACCTGTCGAAAGACGAAACTTACCATCTTTCAACCAATCTGCATTGTCTTTAAGATAATGCAGATCTGTAAAATTGAATGCTAGTGATGCTGAAGGATACGAAAAGAACGGATCATTAGGCATTAAACGGGACGTTCCATCCAATCGTCCAGAAACGGTAAGGTATACCAACTCCTTATAGCCAAAAACAGCTTGTCCAAAAAAGCCTACAGAACGATAATCGTTGTATGTATTCTTTGAAATTCG
>JAITLW010000231.1 GCA_031277715.1 Sphingobacterium sp.
GTCTTTTACTCAACCAATCCTGTATGGTAAGTTCAAACTGCTGTTTCATTACCTTACTCACAATATGTAACACACCGTTAGCAAGAGGTACATCCATACGTATCGCTTCGGCGCCAGAAAAATACAGTTTGTTGGACGGTACCACTGCTCCTGCTGCAATGCCACCCAATGAAGCATAGAGTTCGCTTCCTTCTAATGTTGCATAGCGTACATCAGCACTATTTACAGGTACATCCTGTAAGTAAAGACGTCTTGGCAAGATGTGGTATGCTATCACCCGTCTAAGGCTGTCCCTATCCATTTTATCAAAGTCGGAAGCTCTAAAGACCCCAATTTCATTAAAAGCCAAATCGTTGGGAACCAATACCGTCAAGGGACCATCAGCATTGACCTCTTGCTCCAATCCAGTTTTCTGCAACGCGGCATAAAATAATCTGGTATCGTAATTATTTCTGATAAAATCCCCAGCTGGACGTATATTTTCATTGGGCACGGCCACTGTTAAATCATCATACTTACAAGCTGAAAGGGATAACAACAGCAATCCCGTAAGTAGCTGGAATATCGCTTTGGTATTAATAAATCGGAGGTGCATATTTACGTTGTATAGTAGTGAGGTATATTCTTCCATTGACAACTTCTAGGGTATTTACCGTAGCAAATGTCTTCGGGTTGTCCTTACCCGAGTGTATATTGACCAGTAGGTTAGGCAATAGGGTACCATTGTCGCCACTGGTCAAGCTAACTTTACCATTGCGTAAGCAGTTGACCACTGCCCAGTTTGCTCCGGTATTACGCTCGCCAGTGTAGAATGGATTTTTGGTTGGATCCATGCCTGGCACAAAAAAATCAAACCGTTGCCACATAGAGGTCTTCACACCATCCGCTTTACTGCTGGCCCACAAAGGGAAACTAATGTAAGGGCTTACCGCCGAGGAACTGGTATTTCTCTTGACTTCGGTTATGTATTTACCATTGAATCCGGCTATGGTCCGCTCTCTATGGCTCAATACGGATTCATTCTCGTGGAGTGACAAAAACACATTCATTTCGTCTTTAATCCCACTTTTAAAACTTGCCAATTTAGAATCATCGTCTTTTAGTGTGGCATCGGCTTGCCAGAATCCCTGGGCACTCATGTTATAAAAATTGACATATACCAAGGAGTCAGAGAGCCCTAGTTTGTGAAAATTTTCCTGACGCAGTAATACGCCATGTTCTTTTTTAACAAAATCAGTCTGTAATAAATGAAGTGTATATACTTCTTTAGAATCTAGGCTGATTACAGTATCAATGAGAATGTCTTTTCGCAAGTGCGATTCTAGCTGAAAGAATGGGACTGTATTCTTAGGTCTATAGGCAAATACGACACGCAACTTGCCTGAAGGTACCTGAGCCCAACTGCTTAAATCAAAGCCATTGAGAACAGGCCCCACCAAGACATTCTTTTTTCCTGGATACTCGGGGTTATTGACCGAAGTATTGCTACCGATATGGGATGGATACGGGGGCGCATAGGCATCTCGTTTATCCAAAAAGTCTCCTACGATTTCAGCTCCGGAGAATGTACCATCCGGACCCTCTGTGGGATTAATCAACATACAGAAAAAAGGTACTTTTTCATCTTTACTGTTCAGGGTCTGGACGTAGTTGAGATTATTAAATACACGTAGGTATGCAGGCTCTTCTATTTGGGTATATTCGACCTTGGTACAGCCTACTATTCCCATAAGTAGCAATAATATGCTGGTCGAAGCTATAATTCCTTTTAAATTTTTCATCATTTATTGTGTTTAACAATGATCATTCTTGCTTTTTCTGCGGTTGGCACTCCGTCTCCGCTTTTTCCGATTAGGGCTATCGTATAAATTCCAGCCTCCTGTTCGGGTAGTTTACGTCCTGCTTTGAGATATAAATCTGGCCGAGCTATAAAGTCTTTACTCTGCAGCACCGGAATATCCTTGGCCCATATCCCAGGTACGACATTCGGTTGCGAACGATAACTCATAATTTCATAAGCCTTTGATAGCATTACCGTAGACACATAAGGCTGATCCAGTATTGGAATCCCTGGCTGTACATTGGTTTTTGCAGGAATAATAGATTGCCCATTATTGGTGGTAAACGTGATGTAAGGATTGCCGATAGATAGATTTAAATATCGATTGAAACCAAAGAAACGTTTCTGTGTATGATTGAATGTGGCATCATCTTCGGCTGGTAGCGCCAACGTACCACTCAGATCATTGGCCAGAACGAGCAGTTTGGGTTTGTTATTTTCATCCGGATAAAGCCATAGGGTATAGTTTTGGTTTGGCCTAAAAACCTGTTCGGCATGAGCCAACACCTCACCTCCCTCGCTCAGGGCTTCTATTGTGGCATTGCCATGAACCTGGTTGAGGTACGCACTCGATTCACCAAAAGAAACCGCTCTTGCCAATTCTTTACCATTGACCCTAAACCCTATTTTCTGTGTTCCAAAAGCATTAGCCCCCTGCACACGGTAATAGGTCTGATTGACAGCGGGGCTAACGTCTGTAATCACCTGAAAGGAATTTTGGTACATCCACACGGTCTCTCCAATTTCATTGGCAATGTAATCGAATTGCTGAGGAGCAATCAATATGGTATACACACCTCCAGGTTGATAACTATGTATCGGGCAATACGGCAGATTTGTCACCCTTGAATAACTTTCTGGAATGGTAGAGGTCGGAGGATCGAGAAGTCCATACTCATGCAATTCACTTCCTTTTGCTGGAATCTGTCGCCCATCTTGCAATAGGACTTTAAACTGATACGTACCATAAGGTACTTCTACATAATCAGATGCCTTGGTTGCTACACTGATATTACTGGTTTTCGAATCGACCAAGGTTCCGTCGGCATAGGCAAGAGACAATGCTCCAACCAGGTTCTCTTGTGCTCCTGTAGGTCCAAAAGCTGGGTTCTTAATAGCTCCGGTCAAGTTAACGATGCGTATTTTGAAATGATCCGGCTTTGATGATGTAGTCACAGCTCGGGGCACAGAAACTACTTCAGGCTGATCCTTCATATAGGGCGTAGGCATTAGGTAATAATCGGTCGGCTGATCATAACTATTTTTGACCTCAATATCGAGGTCCATATTCAATCCACTTCCGAGATAGTAACGCCCAGCAAAATGAAGGTTGGCTTTTTCACTGACATCGAAAATATCCTGCGGTATGGTCCATATTTTGGTCAAACGTCCGTCTTTAGGAAAATATGACGTACCTGGATATTTGTACCAATCGGTACCTCTAGGATTTCGCACCACGAAATTAGTCAAACTGTCCCCATTGGCTACTACTTGATTAAATCCGGAAAGGTTAATAACCCTAACATTAGAATTTGCTCGTTGCTCTGTCACTGTTCTCTTATCCTCCTTCATGTCTAGTTTCTCTTTCTTACAGGACACAAGGCACAAAAGAAGCAGAGCCATACTCAAAATCGTCTTGTTCATATTTATATTATTATTTCAGGAGGTTGTTTTACTTGATTTAGCTTGTAATACATATTAACCATGTCGTTAAAAAAGATTATAAGTAAACCCTAGCATCACCTCGGCTCCACGTTTGAAACTACGGTTGATATATTCATTGCCATACCACTTTCCACCAGTCTGTGGATTGGCATATACAGTCTTTATTGCTGGATTGAGTATATTTTTGGCATAGCCCTTAAATAGAATTCGTTTATTAATCCGTTGAGACCATACAAAATCCAGATAAGGTACCGGACTCGTATAGAGATCAGGTTCGCCAGTAAGGTTGATCTGTACCAGACGCTCTCCCACCATATTGAAGGTTAACGTTAGATCGGTTCCAATCTCTTTATTGTCATAGTTAAGCCAGCCATTTATTGAATATGGAGCCTGCTCAAACAAAGGACTATTTTTGGGTGTATATCGATCTAGAGAACGGTTTGCTTCGTATCGCTCTTCTGTCTTTCTAATATCACTCTGTGCCAACAAAAGATTACTACCTAAGAAAAAGTTGTTTAACGGATCCCAAAGCAACCCTAGATTTTTCACGACCTCTAATTCTACTCCCCAGACTTTACCAATATTTGGGTCATTTTGAAACTGTATGGTAGGAAACTCGGGGTAGGTCGCAGCAAGACCATCTGTCCTCAGATTAAATACTTTTACCAACTGATTCTCTATACGTTTACCGAAAGCCGATACCGCAATAACCTCTCCCTTGGACGGAAACCACTCCCATCTAAAATCGGCGTTCTGCGTATATTGGTTCTTCAGGTTTGGATTTCCGACGACTAACCCCATCTGAAAGGCATCAAATTCAAATACATTGGTAATCTCTCGCAATTCTGGTCTAGCCAGTGTAGAGTTATAGGCTACCCTAAAGTTCATATTGTCCTTCCAGATATAAGTAGCATTGACCGAGTAAAATGGCTTATAACCGGTTTTATAAACTGAATTTGGATTTATAGGATTAAGGGGAATACGTGTCCCATCAGGTGATTGGGCGGTCAAAGAAGGATCTAAAAATACATCCGCAGTATCTACTGCAGATCCAATATTGGTTCGTTCAAAACGTACCCCCCCAGCCAGTCTAAAATTATCCGTAGGCTTTAAATCAAACATTCCATAAAGCGCGTTTGTTTCAAAATGCCCCTTATAGTTATTGGGTGATTTTTGCATGTTATAGAGAAATCCGCCTACAGGCATCATCCCTTCTCCCTGTCCAGGAGCAGGCAATTTGACTCCAATAATCTCATTGCTGACCAAACGGTCTAGATTGCCCTGTACATCATAGAGCGTGACTGCTTTATAGGCAGAGAAGTTAGATCCCGGCAAAAACAGCTGGTTTTCGGTAAACTTACGGTCTCTAAACAAATAATTGAATCCAGTCTTAAACTCCTGTTGCTGTCCAAAAAGTCTGAAAGGTATTTGTAAGTCTGCTTTATAGTTGTAATTCTTTTCGTCTAGATTACGCCATCTACGTCCGTTGGGTTCCGCTTGCATCACGCCAAATGGACCAAAGCCATTGACATATCCTGAAGTAAGCGCATACAGGTGATCCGTATAGGTCCATTCGTCTAAGGTATTATCGGCGCCTATGATTGGTCTATGGTACCACCCTCCATCGCGTGGTGTGTAGTCTGCCAAACTAACAAATCTAAAGTCAGGATCATTCTGCTTAGATTGAGAATGTGCGGCATTGTAACTCAATCGTGGTGATAGTTCGCCTTTCAGAAACTTATGCTCCCCCTGTAGGTTGAATGTATTTAAGGTACGGTAGCTCTGCTTGAGTGAGTAGGTTGTACTCCGTACTTCGCCAGGCAGTCCTGTATATTCGTAACGCCCATTAAGATGAGTAGACATCGTCTCTCCTCCCCAGCTTCCGAGATATTGCATACTAATCTCGTGGCGGGGATTAAAACGGTAAGTAAGCCCCAATAGCGTACCATAGTTTAAGGTTTCTGTCCCTGTATTTTCTTTATAGGTCTGGTACTTGCCCATGTATAGACTATTGGGCGTGATATAATTCGGTATATTCCGAAAGCTATATACATCTGGGTTTCCCGTGACGACTCCTTGATAAATACTATATTGTGTAAGATCTCCCTGACTGATATCGGTAGTTCTCCGGTAATAATTAGCTCCGATAATCACGCCTAATTTGTGCTTATCAAATAGGTCATAGCTATTTCCAAAAGTTGCTGAATACAGTTGGTTCATTGGTGCTCGGCGATAGGATGAAGTCATCACCGGATCGAACCCTTGCATGATTCCGTTGATACGGTTTACTTCCTGATAACCGCTATTGCTATAGTTGCTATTGGCGATCATTTTTTGGATTGATCTTAAGCCATCGGGATACTGTTTTGAGAGATTTAAAAAGTCCGAGGATAGGTTCTTATTGTTTATTTTCGTTCCTAATGCCCCCATATCACTGTTCCAAAAACTATTGTAATTTCCTCCAAATCCAATATTGGAATTCATCCCTGTTTGAGCAATGACTTCGAGTGTCATTTTATCGGGTACGGACTTTGTTTTCAACTCAACAATCCCAGAAGCGGCATCTGCGGGCTTGTCTGGCGTTACTGTCTTGTAGATAGTGATATTATCCAATAAGGAAGCTGGCACCAAATCCAATGGAATGGTACTACGATCCGGATCTGAAGAGGCTAACCGAACTCCATTCAGCTGGCCTATC
This sequence comes from Sphingobacterium sp., assembly GCA_031277715.1. Classification (GTDB taxonomy): domain Bacteria; phylum Bacteroidota; class Bacteroidia; order Sphingobacteriales; family Sphingobacteriaceae; genus Sphingobacterium. Next base: position 6,204 of record JAITLW010000231.1, read on the forward strand.
ACGGAACGATCACCTAACCCGCGTACCGCAACATATTTGTCGTCGGTCACGGTTACACCTGTAACCCGTTGTAGCGCCTGTGTGGTGGTAATACTTCCCGTACGCTGTATCATCTCTGCAGAGATAGCATCCTGTACGATAGAGGCTTTCCGACGTTCTTCTAGTACCGCAGCTTCGGTATTGGCCTTACGACGAGCTTGTACAGTCACTTCTACTTCATCCAGCTTGGAGGCTACCATATGCAACGATACATTGACCGTTGTTGTGCTGGCATCTACTCTCTTCTCCTGTGACTGAAAACCCAAATAGGAAAATACCAAAACAGCACCACCATCGGGTACAGTAATCACAAAAGCGCCTTTCTCATCTGTCAATGCAGATAGCTGAGCACCTTTGACTTTTACGGATACGCCTTTAAGCCCCGCACCGTTGGTGGCGTCAGTCACTTTACCGCTAATCCGTAAGGTCTGTTGTTGCGTCCCCATCTTTTGCGGAGATGTGCTGGGCCTTTCAGTGATAACAACGGAGCCCTCCTTGATTACGTAGTTGTAGGGTTGTGCGGAAAAACATAAGCTTAGGACTTGCTCTATTGTAGCACCTTTGACCTGTATATCTACCGGACGGGCTTTTTCAAATAGATTCATATCATAAAAGAAATCATACTTAGTTTGTTTTCTGATTTCTTCTAATACGGCCTGAATAGGGCTGTTGTGCTTATTCATAGTGACACGTTGTGCATAGGTTGTAGCACTGACTTGCACTAAAAAACAGGTTAATAGGACCATGGTGATTTTCATAACACGCATGATTTGATAAAAATTTCTATGTATTTTATTACTCCTTAATAGCCATAGAAAATATTCATGAGGAAATAATTTGTTTTTTATAGTCCTCATGGAACCTGCTATGCAGGTTTCAAATGAATATTTCATACTTTTGTTGATGTTAATATTATCCAACTAATAATGTTATTCCGACATTGTGATGTGATAGGCTTGACAATAGGACCAAGGGTGTTACCGCACCTTTGGTTTTTTTTCAGCCATCGTAGCATAGGTACTAGTCTGTCACGATAAGCCTCCTTCCTTCTAATTTAATATTCACTTTATTGGTCGATTGAATGATTTCTATGACGGTCGACAGGGGTTTCGAACGCGCTACCATACCATTGAAACGTAGATTACCGAGGTGTGACGGGCACTGAATCTCTACATCGTACCATCGGGATAACTGACGTAGGATGTTATCGAGTGATTCTCCCTGAAAGACAAAATCCCCATTTTTCCAGGCGATCTCCTGTTGTACAGCACAGGTCTTCACTATAAATCCCTCGGTCAATAGGGCTTGCTGTCCCGGCTTTAACAATACATTGTCCACACCGTTATTTGCTGCTATCCGTACACTGCCTTCAATCAGCGTCGTCCGGATAGCGGGTTCATCGGTATAGGCATTGACATTAAACTCCGTTCCTAACACCTGTATTTCTTGGTTCGCAGTTTCAACAAAAAAAGGTACACGCCCACTCTTGTCTTGCTTTTGAAGTTTGGCTATCTCAAAATAGACTTCGCCCGTCATCTTCACCCGTCTTTCTTCTGCTTTGAACCGAATAGGGTAAGTCAGAGAAGACTGAGCATTTAACCAAACTCTAGACCCATCTGGAAGGGTGATCTGGTGCTGTGCTCCCCTTGGCGTAGAGATGGTATTATTGGCTAGATAGCTCGTACCGTTGTCTTTTACACTATAGACAATAGACCCGTCTTCGGCTTTCTCGATCTGCACTCCATTCTCTAAGGCTATGGTTCCTTGCTTTAGATTTGCAAGCGCTACAACAGAGCCATCGGCGAGGGTCAAAGTGGCCTGTCCGGCATCTATAGTCGTCCCTTTGACGGCATCCGCTAGATTGTTCTGATTTTGTTCTTCGTTATTCGTTATCAAAAGAGCTCCTGTACCTAACAATAGAATGCCTACAAATACTGCGGCATAACGTATCCATAAGCGTATCGACGGGCGTTGTTGGCTTTGTGCTTCGAAATCATCTAAAACGGATTGCGCTATTCTCTGGTTTATCTTTCTTTGCCAATGCTCAGTTTTTCCTAGTGCAGTATAGTCTTCATCTGTAAGCTCTCCTGTCGCATTGCTGTCTCTTTCTTCCATTAAGGTATGCAGTAATGAAAGCATTTCAGGTTGGGCCAACAGTTTATTGACCTCCTGTTCTTCTTCGGGAGTACATTGATTATCTAGGTATTTTATGAACAACTGTTTACTTTCCATTATAATTAAGGCCTTTTGGTGCCTTCTATTATTGTACTCGTAAAAACCCGGGACTTACCACCTACGGAGAAGTAACTTTTTTTTATTTTTTAAAAAAGGAGATGATTTCTGTGTTGAAGCAGGCGCTAAGCAGGCCTTGCAACATGAAGCGAACGAACACTTAAAGGAATAGGCTCAGTATAAAAAGACTGATTAGGGTCAGGTAATCCTTTGCCCGTGATCTAAAGATTTCTAACGCTGTGGCCATATAGTTTTCGACGGTATTGATGGAAAGATTCATTTCCTTGGCTATTTCAGAATAGGTCAGTTGTTCTTCACGGCTGAGACGGAATACCTGGCGACGCTGTGGGCTCATCGCCTGAAGTGCATTGAAATAGACTTGTTCCGCATCTTTGGTCATCGTTAAATAATCCCCCATTTGTTGGGTAGACAAGGGTTTGACCTGTTCTACCTTGTCGATAGTTATGAATTCTGGAATATTTTGACGTCGGTAGTCAACGATCTTGTTGCGCATACAGCGATAAAGGTACGCTCCAATCTCTCCGGTAATATCACGGGAGCTTCGCTTATCCCAAATATCGAAAAGCACATCCAACATGAGCTCTTCTGCGACTTCTTCATTCGTAATATAACGGCATGCCTGTCTATACAATGGAGGGGCATATCTACGAAAGAACTCATTATAGGCCCTGATATCACTTTGTCGAGTGAGCGTCAATAATTGGGTATCCGAAGCATTAGTATAGTCCACGTCGTTCGTTATTTACGAAGACAAACCTACCAAGGCTTTATTTGCTTAACATAACCCGTATATTAAGTTTTGATGAAAAGAATATAAGCACACAATATTGGCGAAACTAGACCATCACTTTGTAGGTGGGGTCGTCGATAATGTTTACATCAATGACTCCTTCTGCATTTTTCAACAATCTACGGCAGTCTTCGCTGAGGTGTCTCAAGCGAAGGGTTTTACCCTGCTGTTGGTATTTTTCAGTAAGTTTATGCAACGCATCTATTCCTGACATATCGACTACTTTACTCTCTCTGAAATCTATAATGACTTCTATCGGGTCGCTGAGAACGTCAAACTTTTCGGCAAATGCTGCCGTAGAACCGAAAAATAAAGGTCCCATAATCTCGTAATGTTTTATTCCTGCTTCATCGGTGTATTTGCGTGCGCGGATTCGCTTGGCATTC
>JAITLW010000270.1 GCA_031277715.1 Sphingobacterium sp.
CACTACTTATAGAATAGGATACTATAAATATATAGAGGTGCCAATAGAGATAAGTTAATAAAAAATATAAATAATTATTCAAAATGAAAAGACATCTCATATACAGTTTAACTGCTCTGCTCATAATTTTTGGCGGATGTAGCAAAGAAGACCATGACGAAGTGGATAAAGATCCCCCTGTAATCGATATTTTAGGCTCGAATTATTTTCCACAGCAATGCAGTGAAATTAAACGTGGACAAACATTTACCTTTCGTGCAAAATTTACGGATAATAAAGAGCTAGGTACCTATACACTAGATATCCACCACAATTTTGACCACCATAACCACAGTACAGAGGTAGAAGGCTGTAATATGGATGCCGTAAAGCAGCCAATAAAGCCTTTTTTGTTTGTAGAACCCTATGATATTCCCAAAGGATCAACAATCTATATTGCAGAAAGAGAGATAACCATACCTGAGGATATCGATCTAGGTGACTATCATTTTATGATCCGTTTATCTGATCAGGAAGGCTGGTCGGACATAAAAGGTCTGAGCATAAAAATTACAGAATAGAAATCTTTAAACCATAACGTATTATCCGATATGAAAGCAACACGATTAAATTTTTTATTACCCCTATGTTTAGGTTTTATAATTTCTTTTACCTCCTGTAAGAAGGATGATCCTGAACCGAAGTATAGTGTTCCAAAAGTCGATCTTACCGAAGTCGGTGCAAATAATGGGAAAACGGTTATTGCTGGCTCAGATCTCCATTTGGAGGCTCAGTTGACAGCAGAAGCACTGATTCAAAAGGTCGACGTTGAAATCCATCAGCAAGAAGGTAGTTTTGAAATAAAAAAATCCTACACAGAAGGCAAATATATTGGTGTTAAATCCACAGAGTTTCACGAGCATCTGGATATTCCTGAAGATGCTCCAGGGGGAGTTTATCATCTTCACTTGACTGTTTATGATAAGAAAGGGCAAAGTAGCACCGCAGAATCTGAACTTACTGTCAGGGGTAGAGGTCCTGTAGTCAATAACCTCAAATACGGCTCAAAAGATGTTCGGGATGATGGTATAGCCAATGTCGGACTTGAGGGAATTGCAAATAGTAAGTTATACATTTCAGGTGAAATAACATCCGTTGCAAAAGTGAAATCAGTTGTCTTGCGTTTAGATCAAAAGGGAGATCAAGTAGGTTCTCTGGTAAAGGATATAGATATTACAGATCAGTTTGATGCAGCGACAGGAAAGCTGAATGCAGGCGTTTCGATTCCGTGGGATATGAGAAGGCACCCTGGTACCTATAACATGAAGATCACCGTGGCTGATGAAAATGCATTAGTAACAGAAATTAACAGTGAGGTTGAGGTTAGCATAAATCCATTCATTGAGAATTTCGAGTTAGGTAGTGGTCATGATGCCGGAGATCGCATCAATAGGATAGCATACATTGGAAAAGATGTCCATATCCAAGGAGATATATATTGCTTGGTCAATAGATTGAGTAGTATCCGTATAGAAATTGTCCAAGATGTTGCTGCCAATCCCCGTATTTTGACAAAGATATATGATACCGAGACAGGCTATTTTGGAGCTATTGGAGGTACGAGGAATGACCATTTTCATCAGCATATCGATATTCCGGCAGACATGCCTGAAGGAAAGTATAATTTTTCCATTCTAGTGACCGATCGCCAAGGACTTCGTTATGAGCGTAAACTCAATCTTCAGCTTAAAAAGCCTTAATCAATATAAAGAGGAAACACAGGGTCTTATGAATTAATCATACGACTTTGACTAAACTATAGATTTAGAGGGTATAATCAATAGTCTGCCAGTAAAATAACTTTCACAACAAATCAAAAATCAAAAATTAAATAAAAATGAAAACAAAAACAACAAACAGGCTTAGCCTATTAGCGGTGGTCGCGACAGTAATTCTTGGATTCTCATCTTGTAGCAAAGACGATGATCCAGTAGTGATCAAAGAAGGGATCCAAAAGTCTACAATTACGTTGACGGAAGTTTCAGGAGAAGCAGTACACGCACACGGGGATCATTTTCATGGGCTGACCGAAGGTGTAGAAGGAGAATCTATTGTTATCGAATTCAATGAAAACGGTGTAGCTACCAAAAATGGACACTTGCATCTAGAAGCCGATGCTGTTTATAAGATTGAATTGAAAGCCTGGGATTATCATGGAAAAGAAGTTCAGAACGACTTTATTACAAACAAATCTACAGCAGATAGCTACAAAGCTTTTTTGATTGGAGGAAGTTTTAAATTGAATCCCGATTCCGATACGGAACAAGGCGCCATCTTCCAACCACGTGAGCAAAAGTATGTTGACGGCGTGGCGGTGAATGGAAAATATGAAACAACAGGGATCCTGAGTTATTTTACTGTAGGACATGAAAACGAAGGACCGACCAAGGAAGTAACTTATGTTTTAAGAAAACTTAATTCAGGAGTGAAGGCCAAGATAGAGCGTACAGATTGGAACCGAACGGATTACAAAACACAGTTTGCTGGAGAAAATGTGCTTGAGTTAAAATTTGAAATCCATGCAGAGCATGGCCATACACACTAGTTTTCTGTTTAGAAAGTATACCAGTTTTATACTCGGATCAGATCAATCTGATCCGAGTATATACTATTAGAACCAGTTACTAAGCAACCGCAAATAAGGATCGTTTTCTCCTAGTGCGTACACAGCTAGTTGGCAATAAATGTAGCGGCATCAATCCAGATCTCAACACGGGTTTTATCTTTTCCGTTAAGTACAGTTTTACCTTTAACAGCTATTGGTTTTCCTGTTGTTCTGATTTTCTTACCTTCCGAAAGCGTCACCTCCACCATAGAAGGAATTCCATCCTGTCCGCAGAACATGCACTGGTCGATAGGAAGCACGGAGAGTAAGAACCTGTTGTGTCTGAATCCTGATTTCATAGCAATGGCGTAACCTTCAAGGGATACGGTTTTTCCATTCATAGCAGCCAGTTTCGGAGGAAAATGAGGCGTATAAACTTTTTCACCTTTTTCCGTTGTCACTTTATACATCAGCATATCAAATGTCTCCCATACACTATTCATCAAGAGTTTGTGGTCTGTCAGGTGGACCGATTCATTGACTTTTTGTTGGGCATCGGCTGTCTTTAATAGAACTATTAAGCCGATCAAAAAAAAACTTTTCATCTAACAATATTTAAGATATATCAAATGTATATAAACAAAGTTATTGTTGCAACAATGTTGCTTTTAATGCAAAATGTTTTTATTTTTGAATAAAGATATATATATGGAAGCGATACCTAAGAGTTTTGAAGAATGGAAGAACTGTATTGAAGAAAAATGCGGAATTCCACTGACGTTGGAGTTTGCAGAAAAGCGGTTCTCTATTTACACGAATGATAACCTACCGGAAACACAGCGTTTTGTAAAGCTGTATGGTGCTGAGCATCTTTCGAACATCAAAGAGTGGCTATCGACCGTCATTCAGGAAAAGCGATATCAAAAGTAGATAACAAAATAATACGCAGAGATCATGAAGAAGAAATTACCAGTAACCGTACTCAGTGGCTTTTTGGGAGCAGGAAAGACCACGTTGTTAAACCATGTTCTCCATAATAAGGAAAATCTACGGGTAGCCGTAATCGTCAATGATATGAGCGAAGTCAATATAGACGCACAGACCGTAGAACGCGAACAGGTACTCTCACGTACGGAAGAGAAACTGGTCGAGATGAGTAATGGCTGCATCTGCTGCACACTGCGTGAAGATTTGATGGTTGAAGTGGAGCGACTGGCTAAAGAAGATAGGTTCGACTACCTATTGATCGAAAGTACCGGCATCTCCGAACCGATCCCTGTAGCGCAAACATTTAGTTACGTGGATGAAAATAATGGTATAGACCTGTCGTCCTTTAGTTACATTGATACAATGGTGACAGTTGTCGACTGCTACAATTTTTTCAATGACTTTGGCAGTGCGGAGACCTTAGTGGATAGGGAGTTGACAGATGATAGTCTGGACAGTAGAACCATTGTCAATCTACTCACCGATCAGATCGAATTTGCCAATGTAATCATTCTCAATAAATCCGATCTGGTGTCAGAGGAAACATTGGGCATTCTGGAAGCAGCCATCCGCAAACTGAATCCTGGCGCCAAAACTATCCGGACCCAATTTGGAAAAGTTCGCCCAAAAGATATTATCGGGACGGGCGCATTCGACTTTGATCAAGCCTCCTCTTCAGCTGGATGGATCAAAGAGCTGGAAACAGAACATACACCAGAGACCGAAGAATATGGTATTTCATCCTTTGTGTTTCGCTCGCAGAGACCATTCCATCCGCAGAGATGGCGTAAATATCTGCATGAAAATTACCCGCATAACGTTATTCGCGCTAAGGGGCTATTCTGGCTAGCATCCCGTCCTGACGCCGCTATCAGTTTCAGTCAGGCTGGCGGCAGTGTCCGACTGGAGAATGCCGGATCATGGTGGAGCAGTATGCCCGAAGACATGCGCTATCAATATCCAGGTTATGCAGACATACGTAGTGACCTGCTAAAGCGATGGCATCCAGAGTGGGAAGATCGGAAGAACGAACTGGTTTTCATAGGTCAGGATCTGGACAAAGAAAAGTGTATGTCAGAACTGGAGACTTGCTTACTGACAGAAGATGAAGCCGAAGACTGGCGTTTTACCTGGTGGAAGGATGAATTTCCGAAAAATCTTTAATGCTTAGTTATCGATTTGTAAAACTAGGACTATGGAAAGATCAAGGGAAATATTGAAAGAAAATTACATAAGACCTACAAGGTTGCGGGTACAGGTGCTCAACATCTTGATTTCTTCAGAGCAGTCGTTCTCATCCACAGAGATGCGGCATTATTTTGAAGAAGTCCAGGATAGGGTCACCATCTATCGAATATTGAATCTACTTTATGAGGCTGGCATACTCGAAAGAACCGTAGATACCGATGGTGCGATAAGGTATTTTTACTGTGCTAAAAATACGACCTTAAGTCCCTCTTTTCGATGTCTCAGTTGTGGAATGATAGCCCAGCTCAGTCCGCTGCCTGATTTTTATCAGTACGAATTGGGTAAATACCAGGTCGATAGAGCGGTTCTTCTTTTTTCGGGAATCTGTGAAGATTGTAAAAATAAGGAGTTAACCTAGACTAGGTTTTATTGCAGTAGCTATAGTTAAAAATTTGAGTAATATGCAGGAACAAGCAATACGTTCAGTAACGGTCCTTACAGGCTTTTTGGGGGCAGGGAAGACAACTTATCTGAATGCGCTCAGGGTTGCTAACCCTGACAAACGATATGCTATCATTGAGAATGAAATAGGACAGGTTAACGTAGACGGTCAGCTCCTTCACCAGAATCAGGATCTACTGATAGAACTGCAGGACGGCTGTTTATGCTGCACGCTCAATAGTGACCTCTATATTGCTCTTGATCAGTTGAACCAAAGGGCTTCAGATTTTGATGAATTGGTTGTTGAATGTACCGGCTTGGCCTTGCCTGCTACGGTCATAGAACCCTTTACAGTCCATCCTGTATTTAAGAAGATTTTTCCATTAAAGAGAACAGTTTGTCTGGTGGATGCCGAATTGATAGAAGATCAATTACAGGAAAGGGACGAGGCACTGCGGCAGATCACTGCGGCAGATGTCATTTTGATCAACAAGACGGGGTATGTACATCCTGACTATGGGCTGTCCTTAAAAAAAGATTTGACAAAACTTAACCCATTGGCTTCAGTTTTCCTAGAACGGGCAAAAGGTGTATTTCCTTTTGAGGAAATTGAAAAAGTCAGATATATCGCCCAGAAATCTTTTTTTTTCTTAGCAAATAGAGCAACTAGTCAGGCTGAAAGTATGCCCTTGATTTCAGATACAGTAGGTAAGGTACATAAAGATATCACTGTCAAAACCTATGTTTTTGACCAAGAGTTTAATTTTATACACCTTTACTTTTTCTTAAGCAGACTTGTAGCCAGTCATCAAGATAAAATATATCGGATGAAAGGAATTGCTTTTAAGAGCGAAGAAAGAAGAAAAATAGTTGTTCAGTCCGTTGGATCTCGAATCGATGTAGATTATGGAGGAGTTTGGGAAGAAAACGAAACGCGTCAAAACACCTTTGTATTTATCGGAAAGGATATAGATGGACTGAGGGTGGATGAGTACCTTAATGAACTGTTAATAATTAGTATAGACAAAGTCAGTTAGAAATGAAAATACAGATAAAATTTATTTTTCCACTACTCTTGATGGTTTTAAACAGCTGCAGTCCTCAGAAACAAGAGATTGCGTGGAAGTGGAATAAGGACAATGAGAAAATACACTTCTTTGTTGGTCAACAAATACCATTGCGAGTAGACATTAACAGTAAAGATAGACCTGATTCCGTCTGGATACAGATCAAACAAGTCGATGGAGGCAATTGGTCACATTTAAAGACCGTGCCGTCTCATCTATTTTTGTCGCATAGTCCATACAGTGTTGAAACCGATATAGAGGTTCCAGACACAGCTAATACAGGCAAATACAAAGTCGGACTTTTTGCAAAACTACCGGATGGATCCATCATTCAGGATATAGTGGATATAGATCTAAGTATAGATACATCTTTTCCATGGATATCAGACCTAGATATTGGGCTCAATGCCAGACAGGACGATCTCCATCTTGCCGCTGATCTTTCTGCTGCTAAGAAAATAGATAAAGTGAATGTTTATATTGAAGGGGCAGGCTGGAAGGGCAGCTATAATTTTCAAGGCAGTAGTCTGAAAGATCGGATAACCGCACATTTCCATGAACATGTAGATATTAAAGAAGCCCCTGCTGGTGATTACTCCCTACAGTTGGTTCTAACTGATGGTTTGGGAAGAGTTACCAAACAAAAAGGAAGCTTTAAAAAAACGAAATAGAAAATACACAGTAATCAGAAATTACGGTATGGGCACCAAAAAAATCTCCAGAAGAGTAAAACTGTAAAAAGCTACAATACCATCCTTGTAGTAGCTTGTACTTTTCAAATTCGTCTTTAGGGACACTTCAATGCACACGTTTCTTAGAAGTACGAGGAGTGATTTTAAACCTTAAAAACCGCAAGGAATAAAAAATGGATATTCTTAGCTTTAATATATAGTATAAAGCGTCTTTGGCGGATAGCCTTAGACGCTTTAATTAAACAAAAATAACCCGAATCTATACTCTTTTCGAAACATCATGTAAATAAAAGTTGGCCAGTTTTGAATAAAAATGACCAACTAAAAAAAATACAGACTTTATATTCTGACACAAATTTAAGTAGCCTATCCTAGATCGCAATCAGAAAATTATACTTCCGAATATTTTGTTAAATCTATTTGTTTTCTGAAGAAATTCCGATCTGTCAAATCGTTTTTTGTTTATTTTTCGAAAATTAGTTTGTTTCCCGTATTTGGGGGCTAAGGTGATTTATTTGGGTCGTCTTACCTTTCTTTCGTGCTGTTCTCTAGAAATAAGAGGCTTGTGTATTACGGCAATTTTGATCCATTATATTAACGTTTGGTTTATGATTTGACTGGTAAAAACGAATATTATGTTTGTTTTGTACATTTGTATTGTTTTTATCGTTTTTATTTCTTGTATTTGTGTGTAAATAGAAAAAATATGTTAGTTTATTTTGCAGTATCAAATTTTAGATCTTTTAAAGATAAGGCCGTGCTAGACATGAGGAAGACCTCAGCTAAAGGTTTTTCTGATAATTATCAGGGAGATTTGTTGCGAAGTAGTGTGTTGTATGGGGCCAATGCATCGGGTAAGTCCGGTTTTCTCAGGGCCTTTAGAGCTTTGGATTTTCTAGTTACCAATTCAGCTGATTTCAGGCCCAAGAAAGAGATACCGGTCTATGAGCCATTTTTGTTAGATATATCAAATCAACAAAAGCAAGTAGAGTTCGAGACAGAGTTTATCAGTCTAGGTGTTCGATATTTATATAAGATCAGATTTTCTTCACATCAGATTGATTTTGAAGAGCTATTCTTTTACAAAGGCAATTCTAAGGCCTTGTTGTTTTCAAGAGAAGCTGACGCCGATATCAAGTTTGGAGATTATTATAAAGGAGCCAAGAAAGCTATCGAGAAGATGTTACTTCCCAATCAGCTATTTTTATCAAAAGCAGCTCTTAACAATGTAGAAGTGCTATCTGGAGCATATTACTTTTTTGAAGAAGTTTTAGAAACAGTTCCTGTGATGGATAGTGATACAGAAGAAGATCTCAAGCGGTTTTATGCTAGAAGATTGGCCGAAGATGAAGACGGTATATTTACGAAGCGTTTCAACGCTTTGATTTGCGCTTTGGATACCGGCATCGAGAGTGTTTCTGTCGAGGAAATGGATTGGGGCGGGATTGAATTCCCATCGGCCATGCCCGATGAAGTTCGGGGACACATACAAGAAAAGTTCCGGTACGATATCAAGACATCACACGGATTATTCCATGCGGGTGAGCGGGTCGGAAGTCATACCTTCGAAGTAAAAGATGAGTCCACAGGGACCAAAAATCTCTTTGCATTAGGAGGTGTTATTATCGAAGCATTAGAAAATGGGACAGTGTTAGTTGTCGACGAGCTCGAAAAAAATCTACATCCCATGATTACCAAATTTTTAATTCAGATCTTTCATAATCCGATCCTCAATAAGAATAATGCGCAGTTGATATTTGCTACGCACGATGTCAGTCAATTGAGCAGTGAGGTCTTCCGTCGCGATCAGGTATGGTTTAGCGAGAAGAATGAGTACGGAGCCAGTGAGTTATTCCGTTGTTCAGATATGGAAGGTGTTCGGTTGAATACCCCGCTGGATAAATGGTATATATCGGGTCGTTTTGGTGCTACACCTATTATCAATGATGTCGAATTTTTAATAGCTATGCAGGATTAAGTTGTAGATATGGCTAGAGGTGTAAACAAGCCTATGGTTACCATCGAAGTCGTGCAATACAAACAGAATGATCCAAGAAGTTCGTCCGAGGATTTTTTACTGTTCTTTCATAACCCACAGTGTGGAGTATATAACGTGTCAATAAGCCATTCGGATATAAATTCTGAACGGCTTTTTTGTATCTTTACCTATAAAGAAAAGAGTATTTATGAATACAATGACTCAAATAGAGAATGCTTTAAAGGTAATTAATCAAGCTGTTTTTCAGAATCTTATAAATCATCTGTTATATTTACAAGGCAACAAATTTATAGGGGCTCCCGGTGCTGTAGTAGGAAAGGAAAAAACAAGTAAAGGTACACCTGATTCCTTTTTTGTAAATGATGATAAATACATTTTTGTAGAATGCACAACACAAGAAAAAATTGGTGAATCAAAATCTTTTTTTAATAAACTTACAAAAGACATAGACCATTGTTTTAAAGAAGATGCAACTACAATAAAAAAGGAAAACATAGCGAAAATTGTTTTGGCTTGTAATGAAAAAATAAGTGCACAAGAGTACAATCAGCTAAATACTAAAGTAAATTCATACAATTCTGATACGAAATTTGAGGTTTTAAATATTCAAAATCTTCCAATGTTCATTTACGAGCTACCTAAATTGGCTGAAGAATATTTAGGTGTACAAATCGTAAAGGGAGATATTTTCATACTTGAAGATTTTCTTTTAAAAACCACCAAAGGTCTACAACCATCATTGACAAATGAATTTATTGGTAGAGAAGAGGAACTTAAAAGTAGCATTGAAGCTCTTGATAGGTATGATTTTTTGTTATTGTCAGGTGGGGCAGGTGTAGGAAAATCTAAATTGGCAGTCAAGATTTTGGAAGAATTTGCAAAGGACGATTATGTACCAATAGTTATTCAAGGTTCAGGAGTATCATTATGGGATGATTATCAGCATCTTTTCTTACCAGAGAAACAATATATTATACTGTTTGATGATGCCAATAAATCAATTATTAATTTAAATTATTTATTGAGCAAATTAGGAGCTTCGAAATATTATTCAGCAAAAGTTATAATCACATCCAGAGACTACGTAAAAAAGCAAGTGTCGTTTACACTTGATGACTATCCTTATAAAGAACTTAATATACCTGAGTTTAAGGATGGGGAAATAGAAAAAATAATTGTGTCGGCTCTGCCCAATCTGCAATATCACACTGATATAAAACGAAAAATAGTTGCTTTAGCCAAAGGTAATGCAAGAGTTGCATTAATGGCTACTTATTCAGTTACTCATGATTCAGAAACTAACTATTTAAGCAGTCCTGTATTGTTGTATGAAAAATACTTTAAGAAAATCTCAGAAGAGATAGGTGTTTTCGATAATCCAATCATTCTTAAATCTCTTGCTATTGTTTCGTTCTTTGGTGTATTAGATAAAAACAACGAAGAGTTGAAAAGTGCTCTTTCAGCCAAATTTGAAATTGATTGGAATGACCTTTGGTCGGCTATTATGGAACTTCATAATAGTGAAGTATTAGATGTTTATTCTAATGAAATAGTAAAGGTGTCAGACCAAGTCTTAGCAACATACGCATTCTATAAATGCTTTATAGATGACAAGTCTGCCGTTATCAATTATGCAGAATGGATTGCTACTTTTATTGGAAAGTTTTCAAATAGATTACGTACTACCCTTATTGATGTAAATAATACATTCGATTATTATCATATAAGAGAATTAGTATTACCTCATTTGAATGAAGTTATAAAACAGATAAAATCCGATGAAGAATTGTATGCTTTCTATAATTTATTTTGGTTCTACAAGGGACGAGAATGTTTATTATATTTGAAAAAATGGACAGGAAATCTTCTTCAGGAAAAGCAACCTGACATACTTAAATTTAGTTATGTCCATAACGACCACACCAAAGCCACACAACATTTTGAACTTTTAAAAGGTTTTTGGGATCATCCCAATGAATTACTTAAACCTTCATTAGAACTAACATTAGTATTATTAAGTAAACAACCAGCTCGATTATCCGAAGTTCTAAAATTCATTCACGAAGATTTTAAATATAGAATTGAAGACTTAGAACACGGATATTTAAGACAGAATATCCTATTGGATGTTTTATTAGATGACAAATTAAATAGTCACCAAAAATTGTTTGCAAATGGTATTTTTCTAAACTTGGCAGAGGCTCTGTTGGGGTGGCATTATACACAATTTGGCTCAGCAAAAGGGCACGCCTTTACAATTTACAATTTTGATTTATACAAGTCTGATGAACTACTGAAACTTAGAGAACGCATTCTCAATCAAGTGTATCATTTATTTGAATCTAATAATGAGCAATGCAAAAAAATATTAGATCAAATAGTTTACCCAGGTGGTGATATAGACAAAAGCTTGTATGTTGATGAATTGCCAATTTATGAAAAAATTATATCAGAACAATTAGACAATAACCAATACGCACATTGTAAGTTTGTATCTGTACTGGCCAAGCATCTTACAGAAGCAGGAATCAGCTTCCCTGAAAGTTGGAATGAGTTTATTGATTCAGATATAAGAAAGTTATCGAAATTTCTAAAGCCAGATTGGGAATATAAAGAGGGGAAATCTATTGATGAATCCGAAAGAGAAAAGCGAAAAGAGTTTGATGATTTTGTAAAGTTAAAAGATTGGCAGAGTTTAGAGACATTTCTTTTAAATATTGATACGTTATTTAAACAACAGAAAGATACTAATGCTTGGCATATAGAGTCTGCCATTACTGACATTTATTTTTCCATAGCACGAAAGAACAAATCTGAGTTTGAGAAAGCTTTAAGATTTTTCTTCAGCGGAAAAGTACTTTTTCCATTACGACCAACCGTTATAAATGTTGCTTTGCTCGAAAATATTATGACTGGAAAAGAACTTTTGGACATAATGAACGACTATGAGTTTCAGGGAAAAACTTATTGGGAATCTGTATTGGTATCGATGCTACCAGAAGAACAGGTTGATGCATATTCCTTAATTCTTCTTATAGATACTTTTCGAAGAATTGACGAGTACACATATATATATAAAATGCTTGATTATCTAAAATACGAATCGGTTTTTGGAGACTATAAAAGAGATAAACCTGATTTAGAAAACCATAACATTATTACCTATATAACAAGCATTATATTGGATAAAGCTCGTAAAACACGTCGTGATTTTGGGTTTAATCTTTGTGTAGAATGTGCTCCTTACTTCACGAATCATTTAAATCTCTTAAAAAGTGCTTATTGGGCACAATATGAATTGGATTCTCATTTTGACTATGACGGAAAGGAATTAAAAGCGATAATGGATCTAGATAGAACTTTTATTCATGATAGTCTAAAAAATGATATAATAGGATTAGGATACTCTTCCGTAATAAGATTGAGTGATATTAATACAAGTGTATTATGGGAGTATGATGATTATGAAGGGTTAATTGAAGATTTACTTTTAATAATAGACGAAAAGGAAAGTTTTTTCTCAATCATTGAAAGAGATATTTTTGCTCTATTTAACACTAAAAAAAACAACACTGATTTAACCCCAAAAATAAAATCACTTGTTTTAAAATTAACTCAAAAATATCCTGATAATGAAAAATTGATTTTGATGTTAATTGAAGTTGTGTATGTCAATTTTAGAAATTGGTTCATAGAATACTATCGGGAATTTCTTTTGTTAAATAGAGATATTGAAGTTACAAAAAAAATAGCGTTTGGAAGAAGTTCGAGTACCACAGGAAGTTGGGTTCCTGTATACCAGAAAAAAATAGAGTTTTACCAAGATATTCTAAAAATGATTAATTCTCTTCCCAATATCCTTGACTACTCAGAACACATAGATTATTTCGAACAAAGAATAGTTTGGAAGAGAAAGGATATTGAAAGAGAGATAAAAAGAGATTTTATGGACGAGCATTATTGATAAAAGTATATCGAATCTCGATGGGTTTAATTGCTTCTTATATATAATTAAGAGGCTATTGGGCAAAATCATGCATTTTTAATTTCTGAGATCGTCATTTCAGATGTCTCATTATGAACCTGTCAACAGACAGGATTGCCCCCAGCATTGTTACATATTTTACAAGTCTAATATAGACTTCTTGGATAGCGCTCTTATCAAACTGTTGTTTGTACATGTCAGGATATAGGTGTAGGTATTTAATTCTACTTTAACTATTGAAACAAAATTGTTGATTGGTTCGTTTTTTTTTTTTTTTTTTTTTAATATTTGTAGTTCAATTATATAGAATTATTTGTATTATTACTCTTGTTAGGTTTTTCGTTTCTATAGTAAAAAGGAAAATGCCTATATTGTATACTATGACCAATTCTAACTGACAGATTTTCAGTTGAAGTATATGTCGAGATGACAAAAAAGGACAATTTTTGTGTTGGTACTACAATTGATGATCCTCTATACTTGCTGCTAAAAGACGGAAAGTATTAAATAATAAAAGGGTATTCCCAATTTTATTCGGCAAGACACTTCTTATATTTAATTTATTTTACAAAACAAACTAATTATGGCCTCAACTGTAAACAGCGCCTTCCATGAGTTTATGTCCGAAGTCATCAGAATACACCCTGACAGAAATGATATAGCCAAAAGAAGTAAAGCAAATCTTATTACTGAAATTAAGAAGTTTCCCAATGACGGAAAGTTTTTGACTTTACATCCCGATTTATCCAGTATAGATTATGGATCTTTCTCCCGCAAAACAAAGATTCGGCCGTTGGACGACATCGATTTAATGATTGTCTTGCATGCCGAAGGAAACTGGCGCGAATCAAATTATCCAGAAGGATATACTATTCGGGTTCCCCAAGAGGCTAACAAACAATTGGCACTGTGTAATGCAGGAACTAACATTCTTAATTCTATCAAAGTAATTAATAAGTTCAAGGACTATCTAGGCAATGTGCCTTCTTATCAAAAAGCTGAGATAAAACGTAATCAGGAAGCGGTTACCTTAGAATTGGGGTATGAATGGGTCTATGATATCGTTCCATGTTTCATTACTGCTCCGGATAATACTGGGAGAGATTTTTTTCTTATACCAGATGGCAGTGGAAATTGGAAACCTACCGATCCTAGGATAGACAAACGAAGAACTACTGATATTAACGGCAAGCAGCATATTTCTGTATTGGATATGATTAGGATTATGAAGTATTGGACGAAACGCCGAACGGCAGCAACAATGGGATCATATTTTCTTGAATGTCTGATTTTACAGTATTATGATTCATATGGTGTTACAAGTAGCAATTATATTGATATAGAGTTGCCGAATTTGTTTGCCTACATTTATAATCAGATTCATAATCCATTGGCTGATCCCAAAGGCTTTCAGGGAGATCTTAATACACTCACTTGGGATGAACGTAATTCGATAAAATCTAGAGCGCAATTGGATTACAATCGTGCAGTAGAAGCTAGACACTTGGAGACAGATGCAAAGCAAAAGGAATCCATTACAAAATGGGGCGAAATATTTGGCCCAGAATTTCCTTACTACACGATTTGAATTTGAATAGCATGAATAGTATCAAAATAAATCAGGAGAAGCCCGAGAACATGGACTTATTAAAAGCACAAAGAGTAATTTACGCAGATGCGAAAAGAATCTATAGATGGCAATTGACAGTCACTATAATTATCGTGGTACTCTTGAACTTTACAAAACTTGTTTCCAAAGATCTTTGGCAGATCGATGTTACGGCCTATGTTGGTTTGATATCTGTAGGTATCACCTTATTTGACGTTCTGTTTTTATCCGGTTATCTTTCCAAATTCAAAACAAATGGCGCGAAAGTACAAGAACTTTTTGATTGCAGTGTGTATTCCATGCATTGGAATGAAACGAATAGTGGAGAAAAGCCTGAAAATTCAGTCATTGATGACGCGAAGCAAAAATACGTCGATAATCCTAAGGCACCTCTGACCAACTGGTACCATATTGAATTAAAAGGTCTAAATCATGAGCAGGCTGTACTTCGCTGTCAGGAAACAAATTTGGAATATGATAGGAAATTAAGATATCACTTTAAAAACGATTGCATGATTATCTGTTTATTGGTTGTTATTGGTTCATTCATAATCGCTACTATAATCGATGCATCGATTCAAGGATATCTATTCAACTTCATAACTCCGATGTTGCCACTTATTGTAGTTTTGATTAGATTGATATTGGATAATCAGAAGGCTGCTAAGTCTTTGGAAGAGGTAAGGAAGGCTGCAAGAAAGCTAAGATCCGCTGGTGCCGTCCCGACAATGACACAGTTGCGCCAGGTACAGGATAAACTTTACTGTAGTAGAAAGGATAGCACTTTGATTCCTGAGAATTACTATCATTATCGGAGGTCTAAACTTGAAAAATCTACAAAAATCAACGCAGGTTCTTAGTTGAAAATTTATGCTATTTTAATGAAGAAGAATGATTTATTGGAAGCAAGCATGGGAAATAGATCAATTCCCGTCTCAAAAGGACCTATTCCGTAATAATCTCCCTTAAATTCTACTTTGTTCTCTAATTTATGTAATATCATTAATATTTACATGTGGAAACCGTGGACTTTGGGAATTGTTTACTAAAAACAGGAAATCATTAATTTCAATTTTAATCTCATCTGCTTGGAGAATTCCTTGTGTTGCAAGTTGAGAAAGCTTTTCAATAATTTCAATTTTGTCTTTAGCGATCTCAATTCGTAATTTTTCATTTTCCAATGCCTGTTTTTCTAACATCAAAGCATTACTTATCTGATACTCTATCTCAGATGGTTTACTGTTTAATTCTATCTCTAGTAACTTTGATTCTCCTTCTAATTTCTGGATTTCTGCCTTGCTTTTTTTGACATCAGAATGAGAGACCATTCCGCCGCTTGCTGTTTTTATTAATGCTTCTTTGGTAGAAGCAAGCACGGCTTTTGTTTCTTCTTTAGCTAAAAGGTTTTTTATATATAAGCGGATTTTTGCTATTAAACTTCCCACTTTCAAGTCTTCGATTTCAACGTGCACTCCGTCGATCTGTGACAGCGCAGATGTTATTAAAGTAATAGATTGGAATAGCTTGGCTGCATCGTTTTCATTGTTGGAAATATGAAAATAGATAGCCATTTCATAAGACGAATCAATTATCTCAAACTGAAAGTAACTTATATTCCATTTTGTTTTTTTTACTTCGAAATTCTCGCAATATATATTGAGACCGTTACTGTAGGTAGCCGATTTTAATCTATTAGCGACCTTAGTGCCAAACTCGCTAGAGATAGAATCTTCAATCTCTGCAATGAAGTTTTCAAAATGGTAAGGTGCAATTGATGGAAGATCTTTATCTTTTACAATATCCACGAACTCACCCTTCCATAGAGTTGGAAAATTCTTGCTAATATTTCTAAAGAAAAAACGTGGACTTTTTATCAATCCTATGTGATTCAATGTTAGCTCCGCAAAATTTAAATACTTTAGAAAAGCCTTGAATACAGGACGGTCGGAGAGCCCATTTAGTTTAAAAAGAAAGAGAAAACAATCCAAACAGTGATCCAAATAGCTATAAACTATTTTACCACATTTATCACCATATTTGTTGACATATGTCCCATAAGCTTTTTCAATTTTCGCTATGGAATGGATTATTTGTTCGTGATTTATATTGCTATCGTTATACAGATGGTTATATTCAAGAAGGTCGTAGTATTCTTGAAAAATATCTCCTTCCTCTATTTCAAACTCTTTAGGTGGTAATGTGTGCATATTGCAGGTAAAGTTAAGGATTATAGTGTTGCAAATCGATATTTATCCTTTACAAAGGTTAGGTATAGGGGACGGTTTTTATATGCGCAACTGCATCATCTAGTGATTGCCTATACAACACTTTTCCTCACCTCCGAATTTGATATATATATCTTTACAGGACATACTACGAAACCGGGTACTAGAATTAATAAAAATACCGGATTTAAGAATTGATATAAGCTTTGCTACAATACTTTTCCCACTCGGGTTAATTCCAATATAGATGTTATATCTTTTATTTCTATATCAATATTTAGTAACGGTCCGAAGTTTTGAACGATTAATTTTTCCATGGAAACTTATTTTCCTATTTTAATCTCCTTACGGCCTTATTTTCTACAAGCGACTTCATTTGTGTCATAGCAACTTTATTTAATTGTAGAAGTCTTTCATTTTGAGATAAACCTTGCTGGATTAGTAATGCATTTATACTTTCCATGTTGCTTAGCACAACCAATTGTTCTATAATAGCATAGTCTCGAATATTGCCTTTCTTATCAGGATTTGTATCTCTCCATTCTTTCGCTGTCATTCCAAACAACGCAACATTAAGAAGATCGGCTTCGCTCGCATAAACGAAACTCGCTTGTTGTTTTGTAATTTCTGCTGGAATTAGGTTTTCTTTAATTGCGTCTGTATGAATATGATAATTTACTTTGGCTAATGTTCTCTGTAAATCCCAATCTAATTTTAACCGATTATTCTCTTCGTCTTTTAGGCGTTGAAATTCTGTTATTAGATAAAGTTTGAATTCTGGTGAGATCCATGATGCAAATTCAAATGCTATATCTTTATGTGCAAAAGTTCCTCCGTATCTTCCTGATTTAGAAATTAGTCCTATAGCATCTGTTTCTGCAACCCATCTCTGAGGGGAAAGTGTAAAATGATTACTGCCCGATTCATTTCTAAACCTCTCGAATTCGAGAGGTTTAAAATTAGGGTTATTCAATTTCTCCCAGAGACCTAAATATTCAATCGTGCTACGCCCCCTCAACCAATTATTAATTACTGAAAATGGTTCCAGCTGATTCTTATGTCTTGCTATGTCCGTTAAGGAAATAAAATCCTTATCACTAATGAGTTTAAGCCCAATATTAAGATCATTTACTTTTAAAAATTTATTCTTACTCATACTTTTAGATTTAATACGTTAATCTTCGTCAGTTTGAGAAAACTAAACGGAATAATTGGCTATTATTTTATTAAAATGCGAGCAACAAATAGGGAAGTTACCCGCACCTAAAGAGTAAAGGTTACTTTTGCTCTAGTAATTCAGTTATACGTTTATTCATCGAAGTAACATTGTCAATTAATAACAAAATTGCTTCACTTTGTTTTTCATCCGTAGATTTGTAAGTATGAAAATTACTATTAATTGGTGAGCTGTAAACATTTTCGAAGTGATTTACACTTGATGAAGATGATAGTAAAGAAATAAAGTCAGTTTTGAATAAAACAGAAGATTTTTTGACAATCTCTTGTGTTATTATAGCTTCACCTTTTTCGATTTCAATTATATCAGCTTCTTTTAAGTCTAATCTATTAGCTGTTTCCAATGCGGATAACTCATTAATCTCACGATGAACTTGAAATAGCACTCCAAACTTGTTTCTGTCTAGTTCTTGTAATATGTTGTCATTTGCCATAAATATCGATTTAAATATCTTCTAATTATTAGATTTGTCATTAAGTAACTGCATAATATTCTTGTTCATCTCAACTACATTTTCGATTAAAGTAAAAATAGCTTCATTTTGCTTCTCATTAGTGGATTGATATGTGTGAAACGTGCTTAAAATAGGCGAGTTATGGATATTATCAAAATAGTTCACGTCATTCGAAGACAAGAGGAGTATAGGATCTATCTTAAGTATCTCTGATATCTTCTTAACAAAATCAATAGTAATTTTTGTTTCTCCACGTTCATACTTTGTATAAGCTGCTTCCTTAATACCAAGCTGTTCCGCAACATCAAACGCTTTAAGACCTGCAATCTTTCTTTGAATATAAATTTTATGTCCGATTTTCCTATTATCCAATTCTAAAAATGGATGCTTGTCTTCATTTGCCATAAGCTACAAATTTAATCATTCTGAACTACTGAAGTTTAATTGGTAAGTAGTTTTTAACTACTTTTTACAAGGGTAAATATACTAAAAAAAATAGTAATAGTGGTTCTTTTCCTTTATTTTTGTGTATAAATAATAGTTGAAATTGATTTAAAAAATCAAAGTAGTAAAAGTTTACTTGATTTAGTAACTTTGCAGAACTTCAAATAGAAAGAAATGAAGCTTCTGCTTCGAGTCTTGCTTCGGAAACTAGCACTTTCAAATGAGCGTAAGATGAGAAGTCAGGACTCCATGTTATAGGCATGGGGTTCCCTTCTTATGTGCGCTCAGGGTGTGCTAGCCCTCCGGAGCCATAGGTCGGGGCCTCATGCTTATAGTATATACCCGCCTAGTAGACTCGTTTTTAACAATATAAACGAGTATGAAAAAGCAGCTTTACAAAAATCTTATTACCGCTCCCGAGTAGCTTAGGGGCAAGATGCAGTCTGTTGTTCTGCACTGTTCGGTTAAGTGCTCCGTTATAAACCTCCACAACCAAATATAAAACCTAAGAAAGAGCCTTCCGATTTTAATAATCAATTTTTATGAATCTGTAATCTGTGTTGTGCTATCAAGCGCGCGATTGGTGTCTTTCATAGGTTGCAAAAATTTACGCAAAAAATGAAGAATTTTATTGGGGGTGGGAGAGGTATGGCCTTTGGCCAGAGTGACAAAGTAACGAAGTTACAGCGTGACAAAGACCTTTCAAGTCGCCCAAAAGAACAAAATATAAAGTATCCTTTGTCGTATTGTAGACCTCTCCGCTACGGTCGAGGTGACGTAGTGCGTGGATGTAGATTGCCATCAGCTACTAGCTATTTCCTATCAGCTTTTACAATAATATTCTGTGTGTTGTTTAGTAGTCTCGGGATAAGCGGGGCGGTCGCTCAGACGCAGTCGGGGTCTGTACTTCAGGGAGAGGTACGCTCGGCTGCCGATGGGCAGGCTATCGAAGGAGCTTCGATCACTGTAGACAGGAAGCATGCGCGCACGGACAAGGAGGGAAGGTTTACGATCAGCGTAGATAAGTCTATAGGAGTGTTAACTATAAAACATATCGGATATAAGGAGCAACGGGTTGCCTATGAGAATACGTCTACTACATTAAATATCACCCTAAACACTGGAGAAAAACAGATCGAAGAAGTGGAAGTCGTATCTACCGGATACCAGAAGATACCTAAAGAACGAGCTACAGGGAGCTTTGAGTTTATCGACTCTGCTTTATTTAACCGAAAGGTGTCTACGGATTTCCTAAGCAGGCTGGAAGATGTGGTGCCGGGATTGGCTACTATAAAATATAGACCCAATAATAGGGGAGATCTCCTGAATGTTAATATAAGAGGGCAGAGTACATTGATGTCAGAGGTATGGCCATTGGTCGTAATAGATGGTATTCCTTATGAAAATAGATTTGGTGATCTGGGGTATGGTACTTTTAATAATATCAATCCCAACGATATTGAAAATGTAACTGTGCTAAAAGATGCTGCTGCGGCATCCATATGGGGAGCCCGTGCCGGCAATGGTGTGATTGTGATCACAACAAAGCGAGCCAAGTTCAATGAGAAGACCAATCTGTCGGTAAATAGCAATATCAGTATAAAGCAAAAACCTGACCTCTACTACCTGCCCCAGATGCGAACTCCCGATTACATCGACCTGATACAAGAACTCTTCAATAAAGGAAGATTTGATTGGGACTTAGAAGACTGGGCAAGTAATCCAGAGCCTATTATCAAGCTGATGGATCAGCAAAGAAAGAATATCATAACAGAAGACCAGTTAAATGCAGAGCTGAATAGACTTCGAGGTATAGATATGCGGGACGATTTTTCACGATATATCTATCGCGAGAGCGTCAATCAACAATATAGTGTAAGGCTCAATGCTGGAGGTGATAAGGTAAATACATCGATCGGGATCGGATTTGACAAAAACTTAGAAGAATTGGTCACCTCTAGGTACAATAGGTGGAACCTACAGTCGAATACACAGATCAAAGCTACGGACCGCCTTATGCTTAACCTTGGCATTACTTACACAGAATCCAAAAAGATAGCCAGTTTTCGCCCGGTAGCCTATAATGGTTTGGCAAATGGTGTTTCCAACTGGCCTTACATGCAGTTTGCAGATGCAGGGGGAAGGCCTCTAACGGTTGATATGCCCGGATTTAGCCACGCATTTAGGGATACCGTAGCTGCTGGTCGTTTGATGAGTTGGGATTATATACCACTCGAGGAGATTCATCAGACAAGGCAAACGCAGCTCAATCGGGATATGATGGCCAATATCTCTGCAACGTATACATTGCCCTTTGGCTTGAGTATTACAGGACTATATGCCTATCAGCGCAATCTCAACCCTATAGAGGACTGGTACGGAATAGCAAGCAATGTACAGCGTAACAGGTTGAATGATTTTGCCAATTGGAATGCCAAAGAGGTAATCTGGAATATACCCAAAGGGGATTACTACGGAGAGCGTATCTGGAATAGCAGTGTGCACCAAGGCAGGTTGACTTCTTCCTATGAAAAGCAGTGGGAAGAGCATGATCTGAATGTATTTGCCGGCTTTGATATCCGTAGTACACAAAAGGACTTCCGTACAGTACAATATGAAGGTTTTGATCCTGAAACTGGTGCTTTTCAATCTATGGCGCACGGCAAAGAGGTTCCGGTCTTGAACGGTCTCTTTGGAACGGATAAACTTCCTGACAATAATTTTTATCAGGCTTTACACAATCGTTTTGTGGCTTATTATATAAATGGCGCTTATACATACAACAAGCGCTATATCATCAGTGGCTCTGCTCGTAAAGATGCTTCCAATTTGTTTGGAGTGCGGACCAATGACAAAGGGCAGCCTTTTTGGTCTGTCGGGGGAGCATGGCTCTTGTCTAAGGAGCCCTTTATAAATGCGCAGGTTTTTTCGCTATTGAAATTGCGGGCTACCTACGGATATAATGGAAACGTAAATACGGGGGTGTCCGCTTATCCGATTATTTACCTTTCGCCAAGGCCGAATACGGTCACGGGTGAGAATTATGCCGAAATGAGTACTCCGCCCAATCCACTGCTGAGATGGGAACGCGTAGGTAATCTCAATCTGGGATTGGATTTTGGAATAAAGAATAACGTACTGAGTGGAAGTATCGAATACTATCGAAAGACACCAAAAGATTTAATTGCTGCGGGACAGATCGATCCTACGACAGGTTTTCTGTCCATGCGGATCAATACGGCAAACCTGGATACCAGAGGGTGGGATATAGCGCTGAATGCGAAACCTGTGTCCAGGAACAACTGGCTTTGGAATTCGAATCTGGTTTTTTCTACCTCCACAACTAAGGTAACAAAAGCATTTCTAGCGAATAATACGGCACGCAACAATGTGAGCAAACCCTTGTCTGTTCTTCAAACACCCATCGAAGGAATGAATCTTTTTAGCTTACTCAGCTATAGGTGGGGAGGGCTTGATCCAGAGGATGGTACGCCTATGGGATACCTGGAGGGTGAAGTATCAAAAAATTATTCCGCAATTACGGGCGCCAAAGTGGAGACTTTGGTAAATCACGGCTCGCAGATACCTGTATACTTTGGGTCATGGCGCAATAGCGTGCGTTACAAATCATTGGAACTTTCATGGAATATTTCCTATCAATTAGGACATAAAATGATAAGGTCTTCATTTATTAATTCCGAGTTTTTGGACCTCAAATTTGGACATACGGATTACCAGTACCGTTGGCAGAAGCCAGGGGATGAACTGACGACAGTGGTTCCGGCTTTTACCTATCCAAACAATAGTATGGGAAGTGATTTTTATCGGAGTTCGTCTGCATTGGTCGAGAATGCAGGCAATATTAAACTGCGCGATATACAGATGAATCTTCGGATTCCGCAAATGGCCCGCTATGGCATGAAGGATCTGCGTGTATATGCTTACTTACAGAATTTAGGAACTATCTGGAAAGCCAATAAACACGGTATTGACCCAGAATTTGGCAAATGGTACCCAGACCCGTTGATGACCTCGTTTGGACTCAGTTTTAACTTCTAATAACAATTGATATGAGATACGTAAATATAATCCATCTGCTTATCGCTCTACTATGCAGTTCATGTGCCGATTTTTTAGATAAGAAGCCTGATATAAAACTGGTAGTGCCCAAGACGCTGACAGATGCTGACCTGTTGCTCAATGACTATGCTACTATGAATACAGGTTACCCTGTATGGGGAGAGATCGGGACAGATGACTACTACCTGACTGTACAGCGATGGGAGGCACTGTCCAACTATGAGCAACGTATGGCTTATGTCTGGGCCGACGCACCTTATACCGATGCTGTACAATGGCAGCGCCCATACAAAGTAGTATATATTGCTAATCAGGTTTTGGATATCCTGAATCAGCTACCAAATGGCAAGACCTCGGATGACTACAGACGGGTAAAAGGGGGAGCTCACTTTTATCGCGCATTTGCTTTTCATCAGTTGCTGGGTATATACTGTCCTGCTTACGCGACCGATAAGGCAGCCAAGGAGCTTGGCATCCCTTTAAGGTTGACCCCGAATGTGGACGAAAGGTCTGTGCGTGCATCGCTACAGGAAAGCTTTGATCAGGTAATTGTCGATTTAAATACGGCAATAGCTAATCTCCCTGTTGTAGAAATCGTAAAGGGAAGACCGTACAAAGCTTCAGCGTATGCAGCCCTATCTCGTGTCTATCTGGATATGGGAGATTTTGAACGAGCCTATCGCTATGCAGATTCGTGTCTGTCCCTAAGGCCGGAGCTCCTGGATTTTAATACACTTTCCGTTCCGTCCAATTTTCCAATGCCCCGATTCAATGCGGAGGTCTTATTTCCTGCACTGGCTACAGTTGCAACACCTATGGCTGCAACTACGGCATTAATAGATACTTTGTTGTATGGAACCTATTCCAATGACGATTTGCGTAAGAAGGCATTTTTCAAGCCAAATAGCAACCCTGTAAATTCTCAATATTATAAGGGCAGCTACGATCAGAGTACTACACTGTTCTTTGGTATTACCACTAGCGAGATGTACCTGATCAAAGCAGAAACAGCGTGTCGGATCGGAAAATATGAAGAAGCTAGGCAGACAATGAATACACTTTTACGATCGCGATGGGATAAGAATAAAACATTTAACCCAGTAATAGAATCTGATAGAGAGCTATTGCTACGTATCGTATTGAACGAAAGACGTAAAGAGCTCGTGTTTCGAGGCAGACGTTGGTCTGATCTAAAAAGGCTTAATCTAGACCCTCGTTTTCAGGCTACACTCAAACGTATCGTAGGTGATAAGACCTATACACTGGCGCCCAACGACCTGCGCTACGCTTACCGGATATCCGAAACTGTGTTGGAGCTAAGTGGCATCGATCAAAATAAACGATAATTGAATCTTAATGATAAATGATACAAAATGAAATACTTTAAAATTTTTATAATCGGGGTTTACAGCATGTGCTGCTTTTTAGCCTATGCACAGAAGGGGAAAGCTGTGGATCTGTCCAAAGCTTTGAAGGTTGGCGATACTTTCCAACCTCCAAAATCGGTGAAGCTCATGCGTGGCAATGAAAGCAGGATCGACTGGGAGAAGTTGGAAGATAAAGTGGTATTGCTGGATTTTTTTGCTACAACTTGCGGCACCTGTATACAGATCATGCCCCATCTACAGGAACTGGAAAAGGAGCTTGGAGGTATATTTAAGGTGCTGGTAGTTACCGTACAGGATAAGCGCACGATGGCCGATTTTTTTAAAAAGAACGGTTATCTTAAAGAGCATAATGTCAATCTTCCGGTTATCTATAGTGATGATTATCTAAAAGACTTATTTCCTCACTTAACGATTCCTCATTCTGTCCTATTATACAAAGGAAAAGTACAGGCTATCACCAAAGATGGGTTTGTTAATAAAGAGAATATACTTAAACTTCATCGTCAACGTCAGATTACATTGCCCCTTAAAGATGACTTTGGTAAGGGCGAGATGTTGGCAAAACTAGGTGCCGGAAATACGGGACTGACTGCGGGAGTTATATTTTCGGGATATCAAGAGGGGGTCGATTATCAACCGTGGCGATTCGAGCAGGATAGTCTGACCGGACTGCATAAGAGTTCGGTTTATAATGCCAGTATGTATGGGGCACTTTTAAGCTTGGCATCTAGGGCTAAGATTAAAGAGAGTTATGTTCCAAGATTTGACCGCGTGATTTGGAACGTAAAGGATTCCACTAAGTATGAAAATTTTTCGGAACAGCCCAGTGACGTGTGGTTAGTTGACCATGCTGTATCTTACGAGCGGTATGATAGGCGTGCCCGCGTAGATTCCATACAGGCACGTATTATCATGGATGACTTTGTAAATCTTTATGGAGTGAGAGCCTATGAAAGTACCAAGAAGATGCCCTGTTTGGTTTTAAAGATATGCCCTGTCGTAAACTATGAAGGAAAAGACACTGGGAGTAAAATGACATATACGGGAACTAAGGTACTGACGAGTTTTCTGGATTACGTTAATAAGTTCCCACCTGCGGTGGACGAAGTAAATAAGGATATGAAGATACGTCTGGGTACCTACGAAACGTTGGATGATCTGAATAAGCAATTGGCCACCTATGGGATAAGAGGAGATATTGAAGAAAGGGAAATTGAAGTTCTCGTAATTGAAGAGGTGGATTGATGACAGCAGAAGGGTATGGCTCATCACCATACCCTTTATTGTTTATTCAAATCGGCAATGCTGCCGACCCCGGCTTAACGTCGTTTTAAAAACACGTTTGCGGTATTCGTTTGATTCTGCAATGCCTGCACCATTTCTAATGCAATAGCAGTATCGATAACAGGTTCCGAATTGCTATCTTCTTCTGCCTGGATTGCGCAAAGTTGCTGACGCGGAGTCGAACAATCCGAAGGTGCAGATGATCCATAGAGCGTGTAATCGCTCGGGCTAGCTGGATCAGAACCTGTATAATGAAACCATTTTAGTGCCATAATATTGAAATTACGTTACTTAGATTTATGAATTACTCCGTATCCACTGCTTATTAACCTAAGATCTTACAGTTATAACCGATCTCATTGCGTCCAATTTTTCTAATCAGTCATAGGCCCTTTCTTTGCCTTTCCCGAGGACTTTTCCAAAGACGACGTCAGGACTCCTTATTGGTCATCTCGTTTATTGTATACCGCCTCGCGGGAAATACCGCAAACTTACGCCGTATCCGTTTGAATAGCGGCCGGTAGCAATAGTTTCGATCTCGGCCACCTAGATACAGCATAGGGTAGGTCTGCCCCCATGAGGGATGGCCTATAGCTGCGGAGGCTATCCGCAAGGCCCGGTGTCTACCTGCTTTTGCGATATCCGATGGATGATATGGGACTACTGCTGTCATTTTGTAGAGTTATCGTGTTATCAAGTTATGCTGTTTTTTAATGTTGATACTAAGTTCGGGAAGACTTTCATCTTGGGCATATGCCATTGGCATATAAGTTACTGTCGCATGTGGTAGTGTAAGGCTTTATAGTATTCCCGATAGTTACTGATGCCGAGGTAAGACATACGTTGCGCTACGGTCAGGTGGGCAAAGATCTGCGGACGGGCGATAAATAGGGCATGCAGGCGCTGGATCATGGGCAATCGTAAGATATGTACCTGTTCCTGTAAGCGCAGTTGCCGATGCTGCTGTAGGATCTGATAGATTTCTTTCAGCTCCGGAAATTTTGTTAATGCTTCCTGCAGAGCTGTAATGGGGATTTCATAGAGTGTCGTGGGCTGTAAAAACTGTATAGCCAGCGGTTCCTTACTGCTGGAGAAGGCGTGCTTGCTGCCTGTAAAGCATCCTTGTGTCGGGCATAGGCGTTCGATATATTCGTTGCTTCCTTTTTTGTAACCTATCTTGGCGACCAGTCCGTCCAGTACAAAGCACCATCTGGGAATAAGCTCTGCTTCTTGCTTATACCATTCATTTTTGACATAGGTTTTTATCTTGCCCTGAGATCGGATAAAGTCCAGTGCCTCGGGGCTGAGCTTGCGGTGCTGTTGAAAAAAATGGATTAATCCTTTCATAGTGCTTTGTTTATTTTTATACATGAATTTTACCTCCTTTCCTTGTATTGGACGGGTGCCGTCTTGACGGTACTTGCTGCATCAAACACGGCATGTTCAAGGGATGACTTATGAATTGGATAACTAGTCTGTGTGCGATAAGGGTAATACCAGGCGCATAGGTTGTACCAGATCATGAGCGCCGAGAAATGATATAGGCCAATAGTCAGGGCTATGCCCACATGCATAGCGATGGTCGTTATACAGATAATACGTCGATATGTAGTTCCTAGCCAAGCCAGCGCATAACCGAGCTCCAACAGCACAACACTTATTCCTATAATGACCCAGCACATGGGCCAGCTCCCCCAGTGGAGGGGAATATCAAGCAGGTTGCCCGGGAATGGCTGCTGCACAGCCTTCCAGATGGCTTC
Source organism: Sphingobacterium sp. (assembly GCA_031277715.1). GTDB lineage: Bacteria > Bacteroidota > Bacteroidia > Sphingobacteriales > Sphingobacteriaceae > Sphingobacterium. Next base: position 27,425 of record JAITLW010000270.1, read on the forward strand.
GCCATTCCACCAGGTCGGTCCTAGAGCCTTCCCCAGCCCGCCAAAAAAGTAAACGAGGACGAGTTGCGCCTGCCAGAAGTAAAGACCTTTCTGTTGCCATTTATGCAGGCTATCCGTTTGAGGACGATGGCCAAAAAGGAGACTGAACAACAAGCCGGTTTGGGCCAGATAGTCTGCGCCATAGGCCCAACGCAGGTCTGCCATAAACAGACCGTGATGGATCAATAATAATAGGAGGCTGGAATAGGGAATCCACCTGCCAAAAAACAAACAGAGACAGCTTATGCTGTAGAGCGTCGCTGTGACATGGATCCATAGCGGGTGGGTACGGCGAAATAGTTCTTCCCAGTTCCAACCACTACCACTATGCCAGTAGCGCAGCAGCTCTGTATCATAGATACTGTGTGGACCATAGAGCAAGGACAGGTCGGGCCAGAGTTGCAGCATCTCGATCCATAGCAGTATGCCGATACCGCGTGGCAATAGCTGTAGCTCGTCACCAAAAGTACGTGCTGCTGTATAAGGGGTGTTTCTGCTGTGTCGGATGTTCATAAATAGGTGTTATCATTTTGTTGGTTTGTTTTTTTGAGCGGAGCTCGTATAGACTTGGTATACGTATGCTATAGATCCGAAGTCGGATCTCACGGTCAGGATATTGCCGTTGTACATGGTTGTAGAGACTTTTGGCCGTGGCACGGGCCAATGCTGGTGCCGTGGTCCGATCATCTTCAGAACGCCAGCCTTCCAGCGCTTCAAGCAAGGTACAGTACCGGATCTTGCTGGCGGTAGACCGTAGACCCGGGTACGAGAGTCGAAGTACGTTCGCTGTTCGTGCACAGTGTACTTCTATCCGGCTTGAATAAACACTACCCACCTGTGGACTGTAAAATCCGTAGCATCCATGGATACCAGCTAGTTGTGCATAGTGACGAAGGCCAGGTTGTGTATGCAGTTGCTGTAAGGAATGGATGATCGGATCTACGGCTGATTTTACGTTGGTAGACGGTAGCTGCATATTGCAGATATTGTGTAGGAATACCAATCCAAGATGGAGTACCAAGCCTATAGATCCGATCCGTTGTAGCATCTTACCCTCGGTTAGTTGTGCTGTGTAAGATAACGCTCCAAAGCCTCGTCATTACTCCGCTTTGTGGGCTTTTTTGGCGCAAAAATCTTAGTGCCCAAGCGGTCGTAATCTACTGGATCTGACGATTCGACAACAGGGTGTACGGGGGCATCAAGAACATGTTGGAGATTACTGTAAAGCGCCAGGCCCATAACGAGGCAGGTGCATAAAATGAGTTTTTGTTTGGCTTTATTGTTCATATTATTTAAAAATTTATTGTCTTAAAAATCTTATCTATCGGTAACTTTTATGTCGCGAAGGGTATTTTTGGGTTGTTTTGTGGTTTATTTTGTAACTTCACCTATTAACCTGAGTGAATTTTAAGCTAAAAATGAATCTATACACCGCCCTAATTATTGACGATGAGAAGAACGTGCGACTAGATGTTGCAGATGCATTGGATATCTCCGAGCTGTTTACTATAGTCGATGCATATGGATCGGTGGAGACGGCACTGGAATATCTGAGGACAGAAGACAAAGTCCTGGATTTTATCTTTTGCGATATACAGTTTGGTAAGGGGATGTCGGGCATAGAGGGGGCAGAAGAACTGCGCCGGCATTGCAGGTTTTTTATTTTCTTTACCGATCATTTCGACGATTACTTGCGTGAAAATGCTTTATTGAAGCCTGATGACTATCTATCCAAACCGGTGCAGCTGGAAGATATCCAGCAGATGATGGCACGTCTAGGCTTGCGCCAATCATTGGAGCTGGAGGAGCGAAGAATCTATGCTTTGCAACCACCACAGGAAGAGGTAGAAACCTCTGGACGGAAGCGAAAAACGAATCGAAGGATACGAGCGCGGGTGCCGATACTGTTGAACGATGTGATCAAAGTGGAGCGTGAAGAAAAATACCTCCATATCTATGGTGAGGGGCCTCAGCAAACATTAGTCTTATTGGGGCAGCTCCGCATAGCGCTTAAGGATTTTTATAGCCAGTTTCAAAAGCTGGATATCTTTATTCCGGTTAATTCCTCGGTATTGATCAATGGTGCGTATGCCACATCCATAAGTATTTATTCCGTTACCTACTACCACAATAGAATGGTGGAGGTCACTGCGGGCTACCGACGTAAGGTCAGAGCATATCTGGAAAGGAATAAGATATAAGTATGCCTTATCGTTCGGTCGGAAATACGGAGCTACGTATAGTCGCGGGGGTATCTGTCTTTCTGGTATACGCTTACGTTATCAAAATAGCGGCGTATGCCTTTTCAGGTTGGATAGATTTATTTTTTATGCTGATGACATTGCTCCTTCTTTTTTTGTTGGCCATTTGGTTCATTTTACCGAGGACTACCGGAGGTAGAAAGTATGCTCTTGCTTGGATTGTGTTCGGCTTTATAGGGATTGACCTATTGGTATTTAGCTTGTCGATAGCAATAAGCATGATGTTAGGAGGGTTTGTATGGGATGGTAACTGGGATATCAGCAATTATCAACACGTGTGGACTGCTTATATAGCGACCAACTCATTTAGTTTTCTCTACTATATGGTGCGTCATGGGATTTCTAACTGGGGAGAGTTCCAACAGCAGAATTTTGAGCTTTTGCAGGTACGTAGAGGTAAGAAGCTATTACGGCAGCAACTGGCTCAGCAGCACTTCTTTCCACATTTCATGAAAAATACCATGAGTGCCCTGCGGGCGTTGACCCGACGGGATAGAAGCCGTAGCATACGTTGTATCGATCTGCTGATGGCACTCTTTGTTTATTGCGTAAAGCATCAAGATACACGCTTTGTGTTACTGAAACAAGAACTGGAACAGGTGGATCGGTTGCTTGAAATTTATAGCCTGCGCCGCGAGGATGAGGAGATTATGCTGGAGATACGCAAGGGGCAGGGCGTAACCGACGAGCTGTGTATCCCCTATATGTTGCTATTGACACTAGTCGAAAATGCCTGCGAATATGGAATATGTACAGACGAGCATAAGCCCATCCTGATCGATTTGTACTGT
>JAITLW010000292.1 GCA_031277715.1 Sphingobacterium sp.
CTCTGACGAATATATTAGAGGCAGGTGAAAACTTCGTTGCGGGTGCTAACCTATACGGTGGAAGTTATAACCAGTTTAAAGTGTCTTTTAAAAGACTAGGCATTGAAGCAAGATTTGCAGCAGACAGCGATGCTGAAAACATCGAAAAACTAATCGATGATAAAACAAAAGCGATATATGTAGAGACAATTGGTAATCCAAGCTATAACATTCCTGATTTTGAAAAAATAGCGGCAGTAGCACGCAAACATGACTTACCACTTATTGTAGATAATACATTCGGAGCTGGCGGTTACTTATTCAAACCTATTGAACATGGAGCCAATGTAGTCGTAGAATCTGCTACAAAATGGATTGGCGGACATGGCACAAGCATAGGCGGAGTAATCATTGATGGAGGTAATTACAACTGGGGAAATGGAAAATTCAAACAGTTCTCTGAGCCTTCAGAGGGATACCATGGGCTTGTATTTTCGGATGTATTTGGTGTTAATGGCCCATTTGGAAACATACAGTTTGCGATAAGAGCGCGTGTAGAAGGCTTACGTGATTTTGGGCCTGCTCTTTCCCCTTTCAACTCCTTCTTATTAGTACAGGGCTTAGAAACACTATCCTTACGGGTACAGCGCCACGTAGACAATACACAAGAGATTGCCCAATGGCTGGAAGCTCATCCTCAGGTAGAATCTGTAAGCTATCCAGGATTAAAAAGTCACCCTTACCATCTTTTGGCTCAAAAATACCTTAAGAACGGATATGGAGCTGTACTTTCATTCACCATCAAAGGAGATGCAAAAAAAGCAGACGAATTTATTGACTCACTAGAGTTAATCAGTCACCTGGCCAACGTAGGAGATGCTAAAACACTAATCATACATCCAGCGGCTACTACACACCAACAATTGAGTGAAGAAGCACAGCGCGCGGCTGGTGTCTATGCAGGATCACTACGTCTATCTGTAGGAATCGAACATATCGACGATATAAAAGCAGACTTACAAGCCGCTTTTGATAAAATAAAATAACTAATCCCTAAATACAGAGGCAATTTGATTACAAGCAAACTGCCTCTGTATTGATATAAAAACTAGAAAGTTTCATTATTCTTTAACCCAAAATAATGGATACACTAGCTAACAACAATTAAAAGCAGTATAATAAAACGAAATGAGTAAAAAGCTTACTATTGGCATGTTCGGTTTTGGCGTTGTAGGCCAAGGACTATATGACATCATAAAAACGAAAAAACTCAACTTAGAAATTAAGAAATTTGTAATCAAGAATGCTAGTAAAACAAGAAGCCTACCAGCAGAACTCTTTTCTACAGATGCTAATGATATCCTAAATGATCCTGAAATAAACACGGTCGTAGAACTGATAGATGATGCCGATGCCGCCTTCGAAATAACGAAAAAAGCACTATCATCCGGTAAAAATGTGGTATCTGCCAATAAAAAAATGATTGCAACCCATCTTCAGGAGCTTACAGCGTTACAACAGCAGCATGGTACCTCCCTTTTATATGAAGGTGCCGTATGCGGCAGTATACCCATCATCAGAAACTTGGAAGAGTACTATGACAACGAGCTCTTACACTCCGTAAGCGGGATATTCAATGGATCTTCCAACTATATCTTATCAAAAATTTTCAACGAAAACCAGAGTTACGATGCTGCCCTTAAGAAAGCTCAAGAACTTGGCTTTGCCGAAACTGACCCTATTCTAGATGTAGGTGGATACGATCCAAAGTTTAAGTTGACTATTGTAGCATCACACGCTTACGGTTTATTTGTAAATCCAGATCAGATTCTAAACTTGGGAATAGACAAGTTAGAGAATGCGGATATACGCTATGCGAAAGAGAAAAACCTCAAAATCAAGCTAATCCCTCTTGCCAAGGAAGTAAGCAATAGTGAGGTTGTTTTATATGTTCTTCCGAAGTTCATCTCAAAAGACAGCATCTTATTTAACGTCGAGAATGAAAATAACGGAGTCTTAGTAAAAGCAGCATTTGCCGACGAACAATTTTTCTTTGGTAAAGGAGCCGGCGGACACCCTACAGGCTCAGCTGTACTCTCCGATATTACAGCATTACGCTATGACTACCGATACGAGTATAAAAAACACTTAGATGCACAAGAACTACGGTATACGACCAATGTCGATATTAAAGTCTATTTCAGATATACAGATGAAAACATCTTAGAGAATATCGAATTTAAGAACATCTCAGAAAGATTTTATGGTGAAGACTATAAATATGTAATAGGCCATGTCAATCTACAGGAGATTATTGATAAACGAGAACTAATTAACCAGCCAGGGTATTTTCTAGCAGAGATAGCCTAAGCATATTAACCCCTAAAATTATGAAGAAGGTACCCTTAAACAGAGGTACCTTCTTTCGTTGAAAACAGGCGCAAAACCTAGAGACAAAACAGGATAGAATACAGTGTTAAAAATCCGTTAAAAAACTTAAAACCAGTTGCTTTTGTCAAAAAAAACAAGTAAGTTTAAAGGTTAACGATTTATATTTGTATTATGAGAAAATGGCATAGTGTATTCTTCCTAATGTTGCTTTCTATTAAGGGATGGGCGCAGACAGGAAGTGGTTCAGATCAGACATCCCCAACTGTATTTATTATAATTGGCCTAGTGCTACTGGTTATCGTAGTATTCATGCTTTACAATAAACAAAAAAGAAGGTATAACGATTAAAAAAAGGGCTAATGCCCTTTTTTTATTATCTATTCTATTTCTTTGCCCGCTCTCGCACCCGTTCCTCAGAAACTCCTACTGCACGAGCCGTTCTTTCGACATCACCGCCATTTTTATTCAGCTTATGAGCCAGAAACTTCTCTTCAGCGAATAGTAAGAAATCTTCGAGCGTATTCATTCTATCCAGATCAATCATAGAAGTCGTACTTCCCATACCATGATGTGTAGATACCGAAGGATTGGCAAATGAATTTACTTCTTTGTCTGTAATCTTACGATCACTCAAAATAATAAGTCGTTCCACCATATTACGTAACTCCCTAATGTTTCCGGTCCAAGGAAGGTCTTGAAGCGCTTTCATTGCTTCAGCTGTAATCTCTTTAGTAGGTATATTATAATCGGCACAGATTTCTTCACAGAATGATGTCGCCAACGTAGGAATATCATCTCGACGCTCTGCCAATGAAGGAACATGGATTAAAATCACACTCAATCGGTGGTACAAGTCCATTCTAAAATTACCGGCATCTATTTCCTTCAACAGATCCTTATTGGTCGCAGCGACAACACGTACATCTACTGAAATCTCTTTTTCACCACCTACCCGTGTGATTTTATTTTCTTGTAATGCACGTAATACTTTTGCCTGTGCAGACAGGCTCATATCACCGATTTCATCCAAAAATAAAGTGCCACCACTAGCTTGTTCAAATTTCCCTATACGTTGCTTTATAGCCGACGTAAATGAACCTTTTTCATGTCCAAATAATTCGGACTCGATTAATTCTGAAGGTATAGCCGCACAGTTGACTTCGACCAAAGCGGAGCCCGCACGATTTGATTTCTCGTGCAGCCATCGGGCGACCAATTCCTTTCCCGACCCATTAGCTCCAGTTATTAAAACTCTTGCTTCTGTAGGTGCCACCTTTTCTATACTATCTTTGATAAGTGATATTCCATCTGAAGCCCCCAATATCTCTTTAGTTTTAGAAACCTTACGTTTCAATACCTTTGTTTCTTTCACTAAAGACCCTTTTTCAAGAGCATTACGTACCGTAATCAACAGACGATTTAAATCCAACGGCTTCTCCAAAAAATCATAAGCTCCCTTGCGGGCAGCTTCCACCGCTGTCTCTATCGTACCATGGCCCGAAATCATAATAAACGGAATATCCGAAAACTCTTTAGCAGCTGTCAGAACCTCCATCCCATCCATTTTGTTCATCTTGATATCACACAGCGTCAAATCAATCTTCTCTTTCTTAAGAAGCTCCAAGCCATCTACACCATTATCTACATCAAGAACCTTGTAATCTTCATATTCCAAAATATCACGCAGCGAACTACGGATAGGACGTTCATCATCAATTATTAAAATTGTAGCCATATTCACATTTGAATTAATGTCGAGCAAAATAAGAAAAAACTTTCAGGATTCCAATGAACCCCAAACAGCTACCAACGGTAGCTATAACTCTTAGAATTGCTAAAAAACACAAAAAAGGAGAGTGTAAAAAAGAAGCAAACCTTGTAAGCCGGGTTCTGTTCCCGAAGTATCGGGATTCTATCATTTATCTAGCCCTACAATCACTCATAGGGTCCATCAACCTACCCATTGCGGTCCCCGATAAATCGGGGGAAGACGAGCAGCCCTCAGCTCCCGCAACCTATTTGGTTTTTCAACACACGAGGTTTACCGTAATGTATGTCACCATACAAGACCGTGAGCTCTTACCTCACGTTTTCACCCTTACCCCACCGAATCGAGGCGGTATATTCTCTGTGGCACTTTCTGTCTCCGATAAATCGGAGCCTTCCCGTTAGGAAGCGTGTTGCTCTGTGTTGCCCGGACTTTCCTCTCTTCCGATAATCGAAACAGCGATAGAACCAGTTTGCTTCAGCTGCAAAAGTAAGTTTTTTTTAGAGACAAATAATTTTAATTTTTTTAAAACTTATCTTATGTCAAGTTGTTTTCTATATCCCTATAATAACTTTGAAGAATAGATTATAAACAACAAAATACCATGAAGATTCTAAAACTCGTTATTTGCACCCTATTCGGATTGATGTTTATCAATGCAGGACTTAACAAGTTCTTCATGTACATCCCTGTTCCTGAAATGTCGGCCGAACTCCGTCAGGTAAACGAGGCATTCGCAGCCATTAAATGGCTTATGCCTTTAATTGCAACAGTCGAAATCATTGCCGGTATACTGTTTATCATTCCCAAGACCAGAGCATTGGCAGCACTGATGATTTTACCTATTATGGTTGGAATCACACTTCACCATCTCACCTATGCCCCGGAAGGACTACTAATGGCAGTCATACTCCTGCTAATCAATAGTTGGGTAATTATTGATAATAGAAAAAAGTATAGTCATCTTATTTCATAATCTAACATCAATATACGATCATGGCCAACAATCTATTCCATATCGACCGCAACACAAACACCATTACAGTGTCCAGCTCCTACCAGGCTCCCTTCGAACAGGTGTGGGCGGCATGGACCGAATCCAGCATACTAGATCAATGGTGGGCACCACAGCCTTGGAGAGCAGTCACAAAAGAGATGAGTTTCACTCCCGGAGGGCAGTGGCTTTATGCTATGATATCGCCTGAAGGTCAAAAAGTATGGAGCTTATTGCGCTACATAGACATTGTACATAATCATTATTTCACTGCCGAAGATGCCTTCTGCGATGAAAACGGTATAAAATCTACGGATAGCCCACCTAGTAGCAAATGGCACAATGAAATGACGGAAAGTGCAGGAACCACTATTGTCACTAATACCATAGAATTCGAAACCACAGAAGCCATGGATACCCTCTTACAAATGGGCTTTCGGGAAGGATTCCAAATGGGATTAACCAATCTCGAACAATACCTATCAGAACATAACACTCAACTAAAATAGACAGACTATGCCAAAGATTCACGCTTACTTAAACTTCAACGGTAATTGCGAAGATGCATTTACCTTTTACAAAACCGTCTTCAATACAGACCTTATCGGTACCTACCGTTTTGGAGATATGCCAGCAGACCCTAACTTTCCGCTTAATGACGAAGATAAAAGAAAGGTCATGCATACCGCACTGATGATCAATGCCGACAGCATGCTTATGGGATCGGACTGTATCGAGAATTTTGGACATAAGGCGACTCCAGGAACGAACACCTATATCATGCTGGATGTAGAATCTACTGAAGAAGCTAAAAAGCTGTACGACGCATTGGTTGTTCATGCTCAGAATGTAGAAATGCCTTTAGGCGAACAGTTCTTCGCAGAGCTCTATGCTTCTTTCACCGATCAGTTTGGAATTTCGTGGATGATCCATTACGAAGGGAAAAATCAAATGATGAACCAACAATAGTCAGCAAATGAAATTTATTAAATATTTCCTATTCACCATACTAGGTTTGATTGCGCTAGTCTTACTTGCTGCTGCTATACTTCCCAAAGATTTTCATGCCGGAAGCCAAATAGTTATCAATAAACCTTCATCCGAGGTGTTTGACTATGTAAAGCAGATCAAAAAGCAAGGAACCTATGATAGCTGGTCACAGCAAGACCCTCAGATACAGAAAGAGTACAGCGGTACAGATGGCACTGTGGGATTTACCTACACCTGGACCAGCAAAAAAGTAGGGGACGGAAAGCAAGTCATCACAAAAGTAGACGAAGGTAAACGTTTAGAAATGGATCTTTTTTTTAACGGATCTGATCAAGCCAACAAGTCGTTTATACAAGTTGACTCGATCGCTCCCAATCAGAGCGAGGTCCACTGGGAGATTGATGGAAAAATGCCCTACCCTTTTAATCTGATGTCCGTTTTTTACGATATGAGCAAAGATTTTGAAAAGGGGCTCAAAACGCTAAAAGGAATATTAGAAAAATAACATTATTTCAAAAATCAGGATAAGAGGAGTTCTTTGTAATTTACAAAGAGCTCCTTTTTGTATCCCGATCCTCGACCTTTACTCTCCATAATTCCCCACAAAACATAGGCACCTAAAAATAACAAAGCACAACAGATAGTGGTTGAGTTATCGTTTTTAAAAATAAATAGGGACTTTAGGCAACCTATTAAAACAAAAGGGAACGGTAATTGTATTTAACCATACAATTACAAAACAATTTAAATATGAACAAATCACTTACTACGATTGCGCTATGTTCAATTCTGGCATTCACAGCCTGTAATTCAAACAATTCGAACAGCCAAAAACAGCAGGATTCTACGGCACACAACCATAGTCATAGCCACACCGACTCTTTGGATACGGAGCATACCTCCCAAAATTCCATCGATTGGATGGGCACCTATCAAGGCACAACACCTTGCGCCGATTGTCCAGGGATAGAGACTACCGTAAAGCTGTACAAAGATGATACCTTCTCTTACAAAGCAACTTACCAGGACCGCAACCTTACTGTGGCAGATACAGGTAAATTTATGTGGCACAACAATGGAAGTATTGTACATCTAAAAGGAAAAGACACCGATATCAAATACAAAGTCGGTGAAAACATCCTGATGCAACTCGATACAGAAGGGAAAGAAATAACAGGGGAATTAGCGGAGAAATACAACCTTAAAAAGACTCCATAATACCTATTGGTACTCCCATTTTAAGTTTACATGTACAGCTAAATGATCTGATAACGCTAGATTTGAGTCATCCTTAAAGACTGTATGATCTATATCATAAAAGGTAGGTGTAAACTTAAAATGGGTACTATTTCTATATAACACCTTATCCAGACTTTCCGTAGCATTGCTTAATGACAACATATCTTTTGCTTTAAATTCAGGATCGATGAGAGGAAACATCCCTTCCTTCTTTAATCCTATCCACACATCTTCCAAAGCAGTCTTTTTGAGAAAGTCCAACATATTGTCTTCCCCATAGGCATAATGTGCATTAAAATCTCCCATGACCAGCAAAGGACGATCCAACGAATGATCATGTATATACTGCGCTAATTGATTCAAATTATGTCGCCTGGCCCGTGCAGATCGCATCGTATCATGCGCATTAGCATGTAAGTTATATAGATCTATAGTGATCGTTTTAGACAATTGCACCTGTATATAACTAAATCCTTTTGGGGTCAAACAATCCGACCCATGGCAAGCTCTCCAAGGTATACGTCTGTATTCCAGTATTGGAAATTTTGAAAGGGTACTCAGTCCATCACCAAAAGGAACCTTTCCCTTATGCATCGTCTTATAAGGATGTAGAGCAGTGGAAAACAAGTAACTGTTATAGTTGAAGTCTTCCTGCACATTGACGATATCATAGTTATTAAGAAACTTACCAATGGTCTCCATACTCGTCTTTCGAGGAGTATCAGCACTAGAAATCCGTTGAGGAAGGCCTGCAACATTATACGTAAGTACCTGGATAGTACCCTGATGTGCATCTTCTACGTCTCCCGGAGGCAGTACAACTGAAATAAATATATTCCTTGCTTTCCTAAATCTTAGGAAAAACAACAAGAACACAACGAGGAGGCCAATGAGATAAAACATTCCGATAACATGTAAAGTTATTTAAACATTCACAAAATTAGTACTCCTTAAAGAATTTCTTTGAACACAAAAGCCACTATTTGACACGTTGCCAACATAGTGTCAACGAAATAGCACAATGATCTGAGAGTGGTTGTCCTGATTCATTCTGGAACAGATCATGTTCTACTTGATATCCTTTAGGATGCAACAACAGACGATCGCTGTTCCTAAAGAAGATCTTATCGATACTCTCACAGCCATCCGTAACATGCAATGCAGGTTGTGCATTAAAATCTTTGGCTATCCCCGGGAATACACCATCGTTCTGCAAAAGCACCCAGCTATCAATCACATCTACTTTCTCCTGAAATTCCTTTATCCACTCTCTCTCAAAAGCATAATGAGCGTTAAAATCCCCCATCAGCAAAATCGGTTGACAAGTAGAATGCGCTTCAACAAACGACGCCAACTGCTGTAAATTTGCTCTTCTTGCCTGGGTAGCTTGAATATCATTTTGTGCCGTAGCATGTACATTATAGACATCCAGAAAAACATCTTTAGCCAATTGTACTCTTGCGTACGAAAACCCCTTCGGAGTCAAGCAATCCGCTCCATTGCAATCATCCCAAGCGATTCGCTCAAACTTGACAATTGGATAATTAGATAATGTCGTCAACCCATCACCAAAAGGCACACCTCCCATATTGGAGGTACGATACGGATGCCGGTTGT
>JAITLW010000353.1 GCA_031277715.1 Sphingobacterium sp.
CGATGACCGTGTATATATGGAACAATACAATACCGCAAAGGCAGCTGTCTTAGCGGCTAGAGCAAATCAGGCGACAGTTAGAATAGACCTGGATAGAAAAAAGGAAATGGTACGAGAGGGAATCGTCTCCGATCTCCAATTAAAACAGGCACAGGCTAGCTATGAGGCGGCCACCGCAACGTTGGCACAAGCAGAAGCCGCGGCTCAAGCTGCAAAAATAAATTATGATTTCTGCACAATCAAAGCGCCTGTAAGTGGATATCTAGGTCGTATGCCTTATCGTTTGGGAAGTCTTATTGGGGCAAGCAGTGCAGAGCCGTTGACAGTGCTGTCGGATGCTCGTCAGGTCAATGTTTATTTTAATATGAGTGAAGTTGATTTTATTCAATTTCAGGAGAAACACCAAGGGAATTCTATCCATGAAAAGATGAAGAATGCTCCAGAGGTAGACCTAATGATTGCCAATGGAAGTATCTACCCACAAAAAGGTAGAATAGACGCAATAGACGGCCGTTTCAATGAAACCACGGGCTCTGTTACGTTTAGAGCTAAGTTTGATAATCAACAAGGTGCATTACGTGCTGGAAATACAGGCAAAATCGTGATTGAACAGCACTATGATAATGTATTATTGATCCCTATTGCTTCGACTATGAGTATTCAGGATCAAGTATATGCCTTCTGTTTGGATAAAGAAAATAAAATAGTCCAAAAGGCAATTGACGTGCTTGGTAAATATGGTACAGATTATATGATATCCTCGGGTATCAGTGAAGGAGATGTGTATATCGTTTCCGGATTTGAAAGGTTACAGCCAGGAATGACAGTGGTTCCGCAAAAGGTGGATGGCCATGCTCCTGTTGAGCATGTCGATACTACAGCTCAATCTGTGACAGATGTAAATTAAGTGTGTAGCCAATCACAATACTATTAAAATCAGTAATAGATGTTAAAGAAGATAATAAAACGACCGGTATTAGCAACCGTTATATCCATATTGTTAGTCATTTTGGGAGTGGTAGGGATGAATTCATTACCTATTACAAAATTCCCCGATATTGCGCCTCCGAGTGTTTCGGTAACGGCTGTTTATCCTGGGGCTAGTGCTGAGGTAATAGCCCGTTCGGTAGCTCCTCCATTGGAAAATGCGATCAATGGGGTCGAAAATATGGATTATATTACCTCTACCTCAAGTAACGGTAACTTGACATTGAGTGTTATTTTTAAGCTAGGGACAGATCCGGATCAGGCTGCTGTAAACGTGCAGAACCGAGTGGCACAGGCGATAAGTCAGTTGCCGGCTGAGGTAAACCAGATTGGTGTAACTACCCAGAAGAGACAAAATAGTATATTGGCTATGGTTTCTTTTTACAGTGAAGATGGGGAGGTCGATGATTTATTCATTGAGAACTACGCCAAAATCAATGTGGTCCCAGAGTTAAAACGGATCAAAGGTGTGGGAGAAGCCATGGTGTTCGGTAATAAGGATTATTCCATGCGAGTATGGGTAGATCCAGAACGCATGGCATCCTACAATATAAGCCCACAGGAAGTGGCTGCAGCAATCCAATCCCAAAATATAGAAGCAGCTCCAGGACGATTTGGTGAAAGAAGTAAAGAAGCTATTGATTATGTAATCCGTTATAAGGGGAAGTATAGCGAACCTTCGGAATACGAAGATATATTGTTGCGGGCGAATAGTGATGGAAGTACCTTGAGACTTAAGGATGTTGCAAAAGTTGAATTTGGATCTTACGATTATGGAGTTTCGACGCTTTATGATGGTAAGAAAGGAGTTATGGTTGCGATTTTTCAAACGGCGGGATCAAATGCGAATGAGATTGAGATTGCGATGCGCAAGCGTGTAGCCGAGCTATCAGGATCATTTCCGAGTGGTGTGAAATATGACATTATGTATAGCTCGAAGGAATCGTTAGATCAGTCCGTCAGCCAAGTAATCACAACACTAATAGAAGCCTTTATTTTGGTATTTATTGTCGTTTTTATTTTTTTACAGGATTTTCGATCGACATTAATTCCCGCAATTGCCGTTCCGGTATCTATCGTGGGTACGTTTTTCTTTATGCAGTTATTTGGGTTCTCCATCAATCTGTTGACACTGTTCGCTTTGGTGCTGGCAATCGGTATCGTGGTGGATGATGCTATTGTCGTGGTCGAGGCTGTGCATGCTAAGATGGAGAAGAAGAAGTTGAATGCACGCGCAGCTACAATGTCTGCCATGAGTGAGATTACGGGAGCTATTATATCCATTACTTTAGTGATGTCTGCGGTATTCGTGCCTGTCGGTTTTATGGAAGGACCTACTGGGGTATTCTACAAGCAGTTTGCATTGACTTTGGCGATTGCAATTGCGATATCTGCAGTGAATGCCTTGACATTAAGTCCAGCTTTGTGTGCTATCCTATTGAAAGGACATGACGCAACGGATCATGGGGAAAAGAAAAAAAGTGGTTTCAAAGAAAGGTTTTTTACAGGATTCAATGCCGCTTTTGATCGTATGACCTTTCGCTATGGCCGATCGGTGTTGTTCTTAATCAAAAGAAAGTCAGTTGCTTTCATCGGTTTAGGAGCTATTGTAGCGGTGTGTGCTTGGATGTTTACGACAACGCCTACCGGATTCATTCCGGATGAAGACCAATCTTTCTTGATGGCGACGGTCACATTGCCTCCAGGAGCTTCTTTGGATCGTACCGCACAAGTTGTTAATCGTGCAAGCGCTATTGTAGATAAACATCCAGCTGTAGAGACGACGGTTTCTATTACGGGGCTGAATATGTTAAACATTAGTACGTCTTCATCTAGTGCGGTATTGATGGTGCGTCTTAAGAAAGCAAAATTAAGGGGAGATGTAAATGATATTAATGAAATTGCGGGACAACTACAAGCCGAACTCGGGGTGGTTAAAGAAGGTTCATTCTTTGTCGTGGGCATGCCTACGGTACCGGGCTTTGGAAATACCAGTGGTATGGAATTGGTATTGCAGGATCGTACCGCCGCATCATTGACCAAATTTAACGGTGTGGCTAATGCATATATGGGAAAATTGATGGAGCGACCAGAAATCGCAATGGCATTCTCGACATTTAACGCCTCTTTTCCGCAGTATGAATTGTTGGTCGATGAGGTTAAAGCTAAGCAATTGGGTATAAATGTTGCCGATATAATGGCAGTTATGCAAGGCTACTATGGGAGTGCCCAGGCATCAGATTTCAATCGTTTTGGGAAGTACTACCGTGTCGTAATGCAAGCTGCTCCCGAGTTTAGAAATGATCCATCTTCTTTGGATATGATTAGAATCAAAAATAAAGGAGGGGAGATGGTGCCAATTAGTTCTGTAGCAACATTAAAACCTACATCCGGCCCAGAGGCAGTAGATCACCATAACCTTTTTAACGCAATAAATATCACAGCTATGCCGGCGCCTGGATATAGTACCGGGCAGGCTATGCAGGCAGTAGAAGAGGTCAGCGCACAAGAACTTCCAAATGGTTTTTCTTATGATTTAAAAGGGATGAGTAGGGAAGAGAAAAGTTCAAGTGGACAGTCTGTTGTGATTTTTGGTCTTTGTTTCATATTTGTTTACTTCTTATTGGCTGCGCAGTACGAAAGTTACTTGTTACCACTGTCTGTACTGTTAGGTATTCCAACAGGTTTGTTGGGGGTTTTTATTGGTATTACGTTGGCAGACCTTTCTAATAATATCTATGTGCAGGTCGCTTTGGTGATGTTGATTGGTTTATTGGCAAAGAACGCGATTTTGATTGTCGAGTTTGCGATACAACGTCGCCGTGCAGGCAAGAGCTTGGTTGCGTCCGCTGTGGAAGGAGCTAAAGCACGATTACGTCCTATTTTGATGACCTCATTAGCCTTTATAGCGGGATTGCTTCCTTTACTTTTTGCGACAGGTCCATCAGCTATTGGTAACCACTCTATTGGGTATGCTGCCGTATTTGGAATGTTGTTCGGTACGGTACTGGGAGTGTTTATTACGCCAGTGTTGTTTGTGGTTTTCCAGTATATACAGGAGAGAATAAGTGGCAAACCGCTTGATGAAAATGTGTGGGAGTATGAGGAGTTACCCGAGACAATGTCTCCGGCTAAAAACTATAACCAAGGATAATTAAGAGGAAACTGATAATGAAGATAAATATAGATAGTAAGTTGATTACGCTGATGTGTACGGGGGCTATTCTTGTATCGCTTGGTGGATGTGCTGTAAGTAAGTCTACCGCGTCAAAAGTAGAACTCCCTGAAAAATTCAGATCAGTGACGGATTCTATTTTTGAAATGGAATCGGAGAATAGCAGTATTGCAAAGATACCCTACCGGGAATTTTTCGTAGACACAACTTTAACTAAGCTGATTGAACAGGGCTTAATCCATAATAATGATCTACAGGTGGCTTTGAAGCAAATTGATATTGCTTCTTTGGCATACAGACAATCAAAATGGGGCTACGCACCTATTGTTAACTTGAATGTAGGAAGTGCAGCTATTAATCGCCCATCAAAGAATACTATGAATGGAGCGATGATGTCCCAAGTAACTGGAAAGAGTTATATAGAAGACTATAATACATCGGTAGACCTCTCTTGGGAAATTGATGTTTGGGGCAAAATTAAAGGTCGGAAGGAGTCTGCCCTAGCAGGGTATTTGCAGACACAGGAAGCTGCAAAAGCGGTACAGACTCAATTGATTGCACAGATAGCCGAAGGCTATCATAACCTCCTCATGTTAGATATGCAGTTGGAAATTAGTCATCGCAATTTGAACTTGATCGATAGTACCTTGCGGATGATCCATGTGCAGAAGGAGATGGGGATAGCAACAAGTTTGTCTATTCAGCAACAAGAAAACGCTAAAGATCAGTTATTAGCGAGTATTCCGGCCCTGAAAAAGTCGATTGCAACACAAGAAAATGGATTGCGTGTGCTGACTGGGCAAATGCCCGGGGATATTTCGCATCGTACGAAGCTGTCGGACATGTATACTCCTGAATTTAAAAGTGTAGGACTCCCTGTTGAAATGCTGAGTTTCAGACCAGATGTAAAAAGCGGAGAGTTAAGTGTGCGACAGGCATTGGCCGAGGTACATGTTTCAAAAGTAAATATGTATCCAGCTTTACGTATAACAGCTCAAGGTGGCCTGAACGCTGTTAAGGCTAGTGATTGGTTTAACATTCCGGGGTCATTGTTTGGTACAATAGCAGGTTCATTGACCCAACCTCTTTTGAATGGAAAGCAATTAAAGACGGAGTACGAACAGCGCAAGATTATGGCAGAACAGGCCGAGCTGAACTTTAAGCAAACTGTGTTGCAGGCTGTGGGTGAGGTGTCTAATTCACTTGCTGCCATTGAGTTCTTAGATGAACAAGAAAAGATAACCCAAAGATTAGCTTTGCGTTCTCAGGAAGCGGTTGAAACGGTGACGAAGCTGTTTCGCCACGATATGGCAACCTATCTGGATATGATTGTTGCTCAAAATAATAAGCTTCAGGCAGAATTAGATCTAGCGTCAGTCAAGGCGCAAAAGCTAAGCGCCATTACAACCTTATATAGGTCGTTGGGTGGCGGTTGGCAGTAATGATAAATAGAGGTAATTGAGACTATCTAAAGTATTTTGGATAGTCTCAATTTCATAAACCAAAACAATTCAATTTTATATCAATTATGAAAAAAGAAGCTCAAATATCCCTTTCATTGAATTTCTCGCAAGGGGAAAGTGTTCCATCACAGTGGATGGATAGGTATAACCGATTTGTATTGGTCGGATATGATATCGATTTATTGGATAAGGTAGCCTTATTGCTTGAAAACGAAGGAAAAGAAGTTCGCTTTTATAAAGATTCAAAGTCAAAAGAGCGAGAAGACCGCTCTTTATTGATATCGGTTCTTTAAGCGAAGTATTAATGTTAAACTGTATTAATATGTCAAAAGAAACTGATTTTATTGCTACGGCATTGACCTTATCTAAGACGTACATTTTGGAAGTGGGATTTCGTTCAGTGAGATTGGAAAAACTACTGTCTTATATAAAATGTTCGCAGACGAAGTTTTATAGTTACTTTGGAAATGTCAATGAGTTCCTAGCTTTTGTATTGAAAGAAGAATGGAGGAAGATGTTTTTGTTTTTTTTTTCGCATATAAAGAAGGGATTGACTATTGGAAAGTGTTTGGA
>JAITLW010000239.1 GCA_031277715.1 Sphingobacterium sp.
CCTCCCACATACCATTCTCAGAGCCTTGGGCGAAATCATAGGCATTACGCATAAAATTGTCGCCATTAGGGGCTTCCACCCATTTGTTTTTATCTCTATTGTACAATAGAATCATACAGCTCACGCACTGGAAGTTGTCGTCCTTCTCGGGATTCTCGTAGCAGGTGCCAACTTTGATGTTTAGTTTTTGGTGAATGATAGCCTCGGTCAGTTGGTCGCCGACAAAGCGAACCAATGCGGTTTGGGCATCTTCATTGTCAGGCCCATTTTTGGCTGCCCTTAGGGCCGCGAAATTAGCCTTCCTTATCTTCTCGATTTCTTCTTTTTTGAATTCTTCCGGTACGCTTTCTAGGTCTACCGGATATAAGTCATATTTGTCCGGAGCGGCTAAGACTTCGGTAATTGCCGATTCACTTTGCGGATTGGCGGCTAAGATTTTTTTGTTGTTCTCATAGTTTTCCCAGTCTTCATCATTGTATGTAAGGTGTTGCTGGATTTTGTATAAGAGGGTCTCATTTGGCTTTACGTAAATAGCATTTGCAACAATTACAAATACAAGGAGTACGCCGGTTACTGCCAGGAGGATAAACATTGCTTTTTTCTTTTTAGAGATTGTAGATTTTCCCATTAATAGTTCGTTTTGTATTTCAAAGTAATGCAATAAGAATGGGAATGCAACGACGCTTTTACAATCCGCATTTTCCAGTTTACAATCCGTCCTGTTGTGGTCTAGTCTGGCGAATGTAGGGTGCTTATTTTGGTTCCTACGCTGTCTTTCGCAAGGGTAATGGTGGTCTCCCCTCCCGGAAATAGCAAATCTATGGTTAGTGATCTGACATCATTGTAAGTGTATTTTACAGTTATCGCAGACTCTTCAAAGGTTTTAGTCGCATCTGTTTTAGGGAGTGTTGGCTCTAGATATTTGCCGTCGTCATTGTCGGTATTGCGTATGCGGTAGAGGCTGTAGGCTTCATCAAGACCAGCCTGATGGAAAATGCACTCTTGTAGAAAGCCATTTTCCATATCGCCGCCCCTATCTATACAGTCTATTTTTACCTCAACCTTTGATAGGGTGTCAGCAGGTGGTAATGCGGTTTTGGCGCTACTGTCGGTACGGGTGCTGTCTTTTTCTGTAGATGATTGAGAAGCGGAGTGTTGGCAGGCCACGGTCAAGGAAAGGGCCGTTAAGGCGTAAAAGAGCTTTATATTCATGTTTCTAATTTTAAATATTCTTCAAATAAACGATATTTTGAAACATGGTGTATCAAGCGCTTACAATCCGTAGGAAAATATTTTTGGTCTACATGGGGTTGAGCAGACACAGGGATTGTTTGGATTGAAAAAATATGTTCTAAGCGGTATACGTAATTATATTAATGCCTTTTTGATTTACGATATGTTTGGTAAAGCCGAGTTGTGGGCTAAAGACAATGTCGAGCGTGTTTTCTGCTGTCAAAATAGGGATTGTCTTGATGAGATTGGCAAAGCCAACGTGGTATTTGACGACCTGATTGCCATGTCGGATGATAAGCTTGGAATAATCGGAATTGTTCCAGATCTGGAAGCTTTCGAGCTGGGCAAAATCAAATGTACGTGTCGCTTTGGTTGACTGGACTTCGATATAATCAGCGTGGAAGATCATGGTAAAGTGCTCGGCCAAGAACTTGGAAAAGATAAAGGCTACGATAAAGAAAGAGATAATACCCCCTATCGCCAAGAAAGAGAGGACCTGTCCCCTGCTCAAACCCGTAAGGTTATAGTGTATTACAATAGCCATAAAAACAGTGGCGGGAACGATGATGGCAAGAATAATCAATACAATCGCTCGTCTATAGTTACGCTGGTTGAGGGCTCTGAACTGTATCTGTGTTGACGTTGGTTCTGCCTCCATCTCTTCTGTAGCTACTGTTGAAAGGTGTTTTTTTCTTAACATATTGGGATAAAGATGCTAAAAGAAGGCTCGAATCATTTTATTTGTTTACAATTCGTAACATAGCTTTACAATCCGCGACAAATCGTAAACTAAGGGAAGCGAATCGTAAAACAGCTAGAAGACTGCGGCTTTTTGGCCTACTTTTACGCCGATTCGAGGTGCGACTTATTCCAAAGGGTACATTTTCTTGTAGAGTGCTGTAGTCAACTACAAGCTTAGCAAGCTAAATGAGTTGGTTTATAAGAGTTGGAAATTGATTTAAAATAGAGATATAAATAAATGAAAGAACGTAATATTAAGGTAATAAAGGTGACAGGTATTCTGTTTTTTATAGTGTTATTCGCTGTTACTACATTACTCTTGATTGGCGAGTTTGGAGCTGGACCTAGCCTTAGTAATCTGTACCGTGACGGAAAGCAAATCAACGGTGTATTCACGAATTATGAAAATCAAATTTATGCTACAGTACCCAGTAGCGGATACTATCTAATGAAGGAGGCTGATGTCAATAGTTTTAGAGAGATAGACAATCAGATTTCCAACCGTCAGTTTGCAGTAGATAAAAATCATGCCTATTGCGGGAATCGGATAGTTGCGGGATTTAACCCAAACACAGCCAAAGCTTTAGGTGATGGTTATTTTAGCGATGGTAAAACGACCTGTTACTGTGCACCAATGAGCGTACCAAATGAAAACTTGTCGGGTGTTTCGTATGTGCTGCAACGTATATTGTATGGTGCAGGACTGGTAGACAAACCACAAAGTGATGTCTATCCCATTCATATTTTGGAGGATGGACAAAGCGCATATTCTCCCATACTGCGGACGAATACGGCTACAAATGGTAAACGGGTATACTATCATGGGAAAATTCTACCAAAGGCTAATCCCCAGACATTAAGACAGATTCCGGTGCTCTTTAATGATGGCGATACGCGGGATAGTTATGTGTATCTCGCTGATGATAACCATGTGTACTATAAAAATGAGGTGCTACCACTACAACCGAACGGCGAATTGCACGCTATTACCTTTGACGCGCAGACGCGTGAGAACTATCTGATAGATCCTAAAGACGGTATGGTCTATGTCAATAATATACCTTTTGATAAGAAATATGCTCCTTATCAGGAGTTGTCAATGCATGGAGAACATGCCTACCATGGCCTGTTTTTGAGCTCGCATGGGATGTTCTATTATGATGTAGTGGCGAAGGAAGTGAAGCAAGTAGATACGAATCCTTTTTTGGGAGCTAATTTTAAGGAGATTGAACCCTTGATTTTTTCTGATGGTAAGCGCATCTTATATGTACAGACGAGTGAGCGCTGGGGCGGCCGCCGTAGTCCGGGACTGATATCTAGGACTACGCACATCTATGAATTGGATGAGCCCGTAAACCCTGAGGCATGGCAGAAGGTGGGCATGGTGAATCACAACTTTGGTGCGATTTGGAAAAATGGAGCGGATTACTTTTACTTTGACCAGCTTGGTAATGGTCAAGGTATCAAAGGGACAATATACCGGATAGCGAATGAAGCTACAGTACGTACATTGATAGAGAAGGATGTGCGTATAGATGCTGTACGTGAGCTGATACGTGGGGAAGATATGACCATCGCAAAAAATAAAGAGGTGATCAACGTAACAACTAAATACAGGGATGGAGACAGTTGGTTTATCTGGATAATCATAGCCTTGGGTGTAGGTGTGCGTGTGGTGCTGTGGGGAATTCGGAAAATGAGAGTTAATCCAAAGCCTTTTGAAATCGATAATATGCGGCTTAAAATCAATAATCTATGGTCTAAAAGATACCGGCTGTCGGATATATATGAAGTTACGTTTTTTGTAGAACGGGCGGCACGACAGTCTGGTTATAACGGCCGATTTCAGGTGATTTTAAAGAATGGAGAACACTCCCGAAAATATATGTTTGCCAGCCAAATGGGCCTGAAGGGAGATACAAAGGACGAGTTGGAACTCTATATCGCGGATCTACAACATACGCTGACGAGTTATAAGATAAAAAGTCAGGTGGTATATTAAAATGGTACTGAAGGATAGTAGAATCGCTTTTATGGGTGATCGCTCCCCTTCAATACGTTGTTGTTAGTGGAAGTGTGTGTTACTTGATGTCGAGCAGTTCGAAATAGGTGTCGGGACTGCACTGTTCTAAGGTGTAGCTCTTCTCTCCTTTCCACTTGCTTTTAGTTTTCTTGGGTTTGGAGGTGCTGTCGTCAAACATGTTGTACCCAGTGATATATTCCATCTGCTTGGTGGATAGATTGATGCTGGTACTGCTCTGCTCGCCGGAGGCGCGGTGGAATTCGGAATGATCAAACCCAATAAGTGCCATTTCTTGGTTTTGGTAACGGAATTTGTAATCCGCATTGTTGACATACCAAGAGCCGCAGCTGAGCCAATATTGAAAGCCAATGGTAAGGATCCCTTTTTGAATACCTATCCCTCCTTCTGTCATTAAGGGATCAGATAGACAGGTGGATTCTTCGTCATTCTCGGAAGGGATAAAACCGATGGTATTTTGTGCAACTAATGTATATCCGTTGTCTTTTTCTTTAAAAAACACCATAATCATTCTTGGATTGAGATTGAGGGTGTCTGCTCCCAAACCATCGTTTGTTTTGAAGTTTTCGCTTTTGGTGTCCTCAATAACAATCACATGGTCGTCTATGCCGTCCTTATTAAGGTCTCCGCGCTCGTGCAGGATGGTTTTCCACCCTTGGGGGATAAAGTCTTCTATCAAGGGTCTTCCTTTTACCAATGCGGCGCTCTCCTTTTCTATAGTCTTGATGTCGGTTATCTTCCAGTAGTTCTGTTCCTTCTGTAAGCTGATGGTAACAAGATATTCGTCCGCGCCGCCATAGTTGACGTAGACATCGGCAGTGCCCTCTCCTTGTCCATTCTGTTGTATACTTTTGATTGCAAAGCTGTTCGGTGTTTCCTGGCTTTTAATCCAGTACATATAGTAAAAGTGGGAACAATGAGCATCGTATTCATAAGCGTCGGCGGCTTCATATGCCGCATAGTCTACCGTGGACATAAAGTCGGCACAGTCTTTTACCCGTTTCTTTTCTCCATCTATAAATAGTTCGGAGATAGTGCCTAAAGCTCTTAGTTTGCTGAAGAAAGAGGCTGTGTCTAGCTCGCATTTGCCGTTTTTGTCGCGGATGACCTCATAATAAGGATAATCATTTTCGAAATACCAGTCGTAGAAAGATTTCGCACTTTTGGTTATAGCTGCTGTTTCATCCGCATGGGCTGAGGCTGTAATGGCAGATTGACCATTAGCTCTACCGGTGTAGGAAGCGAAGACTATAAGGCTCAAGCAGGTTAAAAAAGAGATTTTCATTTTTTTCGGAATATGAAGTTTGCCAGCCCGATTAATATGCCGTAACACAGTACGGCGGCTGGATAATACAATACAATGAGGAAAACATAGCCATGTCTAGACTGCTTGCCCAATACATAATCTATTAATGGGTACGCCAGAAGAAAGATGACCATCGTTAGTATAGGAACAAGGAATATCCCTAGCCATTTTACCAAAGCACGTCTTTTAGTACGGTTCATCCATCGGAAATGGAGGTAGAACAGAACTAAAGCCGCGAATAATGCAATGCCGGCCGGCGTTATGGTTAATAGAACTTTGGCCAACCAGGAGGATTTGTAATTGATTATAATCTTGATGTCCTGATCTAGATTATTGATATTCCATTGGTAGATGTCTCCTTGTATATTGGCCCTACCTAGGTTTGAATCAGTGACCTCGGCTAGGCTGTTGAGATTGAGGTTTAGCTCTATGGGGCCAAATGATTTCCAGAACCGTGAGGGATACAGGGAATAAGTGACTTGAAAGTTATCGGTGAAGCCGTAGTTGTTGAACACAAAATCGGCTTCGTACTCCACAAGAATGGTATTGCTGCCTTTTTGAAGGGGGGCATTGAAGTAAATCAGTTCGTCGAGTTCGACGGGAACTTTTTCATCGGCCGTATATTGGGCATAATAGAATCCGTTGGTGCTATCCTTGCTTAAGAAGGAATAACGGGATAGGGATAGGCTATCGATGGATACGGAAGTGATAGGCCGTTGGTTGATGACTATATTTTTTGCCTGAGAAAGGCTCTTGCCGATAAAAAGTAATGGCAGGGTCTGTTCTCTGTCACTCTCGATATGATAGCGGATATGGAATACACCGTAAAGACGAGTTTCATCTTCTGTACGATTGTGGATATCAATGGTTATTTTTTCTCTGGATACAATGCAACAGTCTCTTCCATAGACAGCAGCATGGGTGGAGCCTTCACTATACGGTATCCCCATATTGGCCATAGCAATGCTAGCGCTTATAAAAAGGCTAATGAATAGTAAGAATCGTTTCATCGGACCAAGATAAATAAGAAATGATAAACATGCTTTGGACATTTACAATTCGTATTCATGCATTATAAATGCGGGTAAACTCCCGTCGGTCTACAAAACAAAGAAGCTTTCTGTTCAAGACAGAAAGCTTCCTATTGTTGGTCGGGATGGCCGGATTTGAACCGACGACCTCCAGCACCCCATGCTGGCGCGATACCGGGCTACGCTACATCCCGAAAAGGAAACCAAAAATAAACGATTTGTGGTTGTTTTACAAGTACTATTATGGAATCGTGTGCTCGGTTTAAAATTCGTGATAAAGGGTGTTATTTAAAATAAAATTTGGACAGCTATAAACCGCTCGATATAATAGTAAATTATATCCGTAGAACGATTCTAAATAGATTGTTTTTCGGTAAACTAATTGTCAAAATCATCTGTTATTTTCTTCTACTGTGGAATAAAAGTCTATTTTTACGCCTCTTAATGAGCATTGAATGTATAAACCCATTAAGTGATATAACAAAATAATTTGTTTGACTGCTGAAAAGCATTTAATGTGATTACTGATTTTTATGAGTGTAGGTGTACCGAATAGACTTTATGCAGCGATAACTGGTATTGGTGGTTATATACCGGAAAATACCCGTTCTAATTCTGATTTAGAGAAAATCTGCGATACTTCGGACGAGTGGATTGTGAAGCGTACTGGAATCAAAGAGAGAAGGATTCTAGAAGAGGATTTAGCAACATCGGATATGGCGGTGAGGGCTATTGAGGATTTGGCGGCTAAGTACAACAAGAATCTTCATGATATAGATGCATTGTTGGTGGCGACGTCGACACCAGATATGCCAATGCCAGCTACAGCTAATATTATCGCGGATAAGTTGGGTCTAGATAATGTATGGGCTTTTGATATGAATGCGGCATGTTCGGGCTTCTTGTATGCCTTGGATTTGGGAGCTTCGCTAATCGAAACGCGACGTTATAAGAATGTGTTGGTCGTGGGGGCAGATAATATCAGTACTTATGTAGATATACATGACCGCTCTACCAATATTCTTTTTGGTGATGGAGCTGGCGTGGTATGGTTGGAGCCGTCTACAGAAGGTGGTATTATGGATGCGTATCTACGAAGCAACGGCTCGGGACGCTCATTCCTGAATATAGAAGGTGGAGGTTCGCTCTACCCTATGGATGCAGAAGACGCGGTGGCTGATAAGCGCTTTTTGAAACAGGATGGTAAGACGGTATTCAAACATGCCGTACAGTCTATGAGTGATGCTTGTTTTCAGGTGATGGACCGTAATGGGTTGACAATAAATGACATCAATTGGTTGGTGCCACACCAAGCTAATCAGCGTATCATTGATGCTGTAGGTCGTGCATTGGATATTCCGGAAGGCCGTGCTTTGAGTAATATAGAATACTTAGGTAATACTATTGCTGCAACTATCCCATTATGTATATGGCAGAATCTAAAACAGATTAAAACTGGTGATTTGGTAATGTTGACTGCATTTGGTGCAGGGTTCTCTTGGGGAGCGAGTCTCTTTAAGTGGATGATATAAGGATATAAAAAAAGAGCGGGAGAACCGCTCTTTTTTTATATCCTTACTTTTTCTTCTTTGGCTTTTTCTTTTGGTCAGTCATGACTTTTTTGTAGAAGTCTTTAATGACTGCTTTTAACTTGGTCAAGGCTTCTTGTTTCTTTTTGTCTTTCTTGTTGCCGTCTTTTTTTGCAGACTTTTTAGCTTTGCTTTTTGCCTCTGACTTTTTATCTTTTTTTGCTGCTTTCGCAGAAGACTTGCTGTCTTTTGATTTTTCAGCTACTTTTTTCTTGTCTTTTTTATCGACCTCTACTTTAGCATCCTTCTTTTTCATATCTTTTTTATTCTTATTCACTTTATCTTCTTTCTTCTTTACAGCTGTTGGTACCGCCTCGATCGAAGCGCTATTACTCGCTACTGTTGCTGTCTTTTTCTTAGCAGGTGAACTTGCTTTTGCTGGTTTAGCTGTACTCTTGGCGACTGGCGCTTTTGTGGAAACAACGGCAGACTTAGCTGGAGTCGCTTTTGCTGGAGTAGGTTTAGTGACACTTGTTGTGCTCTTGGTTGCTGGTGCTTTAGTTGCAGCAACTGCAGGCTTAGTTGTTGTCGTCTTCGCAGGTGCAGGTTTAGCGACACTTGTTGTAGTCTTGGCTACTGGTGCTTTAGTTGCAGCAACCGCAGGCTTAGTTGTTGTCGTTTTAGCAGGTGCAGGTTTAGACGCACTTGTTGTAGTCTTGGCTGCTGGCGCTTTAGTTGCAGCAACTGCAGGTTTAGCCGCACTAGTTGTACCCTTGGTTGCAGGCTTAGTAGTTGCCGCTTTCACAGGTGAAGGTTTAGCTGCTGGAGCTTTCGTTGAAGCGGCAGGTGTCGCCACATCTGATGTGCTTTTAGTAGCTGTTGGAACTTTTTTTGCAGGACCCTTAGTAGCGGCAGTTTTTGCTGCTGCTTTAGCCGGCGTAGTAGGTTGCGCCGTAGTTCCTGTCTTAACCGGTTCTTTCGAAGTCTCTTGCTTGCTCTCTGTAGTAGCAGCGTCCTTTTGACTATTTAGTGGCATATTTCTATTGCTTTTAATGACTAACTAACGAATATTACAACACAATATAATGAAAATTGTTTGTAATAGGTAATTATTTGCTGGATATCCTGCAGTAGATTCGGATAATATGTGTAAATTTGCAGAACATAACTATGGGGCTGACCGGAATTGACAGGATAGCGATGGTTATGTAAGCATGCAGTGCATTGTTAGTCTAGCACTTTAATCTGAACTTTCACACTTTTAACTGGCGAAGAAAACTACGCCTTAGCTGCTTAAGTTAGACTTAACATAGCTATTTGTCCCGTTAGGTCATGTTCTTCGGCTTAACATTAGGGGCATCGAACTATAGAACTGGCCGGTGTGATTTTACTAAGCATCGGTGAGAAACAGTAAATACGGAGAAAGGTATAGGTAAGCGACTCACCTTCCCTCTCCCGACAATTAAAGAGAAGCTAAGCATGTAGAAAGCGTAAATCATACTATGTTTGGACGAGAGTTCGAATCTCTCCAGCTCCACAAGCAAAAGCTCAACGAAAGTTGGGCTTTTGTTGTTCTAAGAGAGATGAGAACTCGGATAGAGAGTTCGAACTATTAATCTCTAGAACCTCTCTTACATTTTCTAAAGTTTAGTACTTTTGTGGAAAATCCTATTTCATCAAATCATGAGAAAATTATCCATTTATATCGCTTCTAGTGTCGACGGTTACATTGCCAAACCCAATGATGATTTGGGCTTTTTAAGCTTAGTCGAGAAGACAGGGGAAGACTATGGCTACGCCGACTTTATCGCAGATATTGACACGTTGATTATCGGTAGAAAAACGCATGATTATGTGGTTAAGGCGCTTGGTGCCTCCTACTATGACAATGGGGATAGGGATGTGTATGTAATCACGAGAAGTCCGAAAGTGAGTTCTGGACGCACGACTTATTATGACGGAAGCCTGGTCGATTTATTGGAAAACCTGCGGT
>JAITLW010000084.1 GCA_031277715.1 Sphingobacterium sp.
ATTGTACAATGGACACGTTATGCAGTAGCAGCCTCTATCTTATTATTCATGACCCTATCCCGGGCAAACTGTCTGTTTTTCACAACAGACTTGCAATCCAACACCTTGCATATCGAACGAATTGAAATGTCTCAGGACGTGGATTTAGGTAATCAGCGTAATTGTTTTTATAAGGTTTCGAATTTAAGTGACACCCCAATTCAATTGACGACCAAAAGCAACCGTGTATATACATTAAACAAGCAGGAAACCTACCTAGCAGTACATTTAGAAGACCCTGGGGTCCTTGGAGACCCGATACTCGTATTGTCACCTGAGCAGGTGATGATGATGCCAGATGCGCCATTGGCGAATAAAATCGCGACCTATTTAAACACAGAACTTCCTAAACCTACAACAAACTATTTATAGTATTCTTCCATGAAATCCAAACTTATTTTTGTGCTACTTTTTGTATTGGGATTAATCAGCTTCAATGCTACCGCTCAAGACAAACAAAGCCGAACCGTCTCCGGATATATTAAAGACAACTTTGGGCAAGCTGTAGCCAATGCCACTATTACGTTAGAAGACAGCAACAACGCTACACAGACAGATTACGATGGCTATTACAAACTGGAAAACTATCCGACCGATAAGCCGTCTTTCATCACCGTGAGAGCTGTCGGCTATGTCAAGGAAAGAAAGCCTGTAGCCGCAGGTACAAAACATGTCATCTTAGATGTGCAATTGAAAGAAGACAGACAAGCGATTCAAGAGGTGTCAGTCGTAGGGCAAAGTGAGAATGAGCGCCATATTCACGAAATTAGAAGATCTGGTTTTGATGTGAGTATCATCGACCTGAATCGCCATGCCAATGAAGCAGCAAATGTAACGCAGGTATTAAAAAGAGCAACCGGCGTGACCATACGGGAAGATGGTGGCCTGGGTTCCAACTTTGTATTCCGGATCAATGGGCTAGCAGCCAAAATATTCATCGATGGAATACCCATGGACAACTTCGGTTCTTCAATGAGCCTAAATAATATCCCGGTCAACATAGTCGATCGGGTGGAGGTATACAAAGGGGTAGTGCCTGCATTTTTGGGCTCCGATGCCTTGGGAGGTGCTGTAAACATTATCACCAAACGAAGGGCGAGGCCATTTCTGGACTTCAGTTATACTTTTGGTTCATTCAATACGCACCAATCGGCTTTGGTAGGGACTTTTACAGACCCCAAAAGTAAGATTTCGGCCCGTCTTAATGCATTCTATAATTATTCGGATAATGACTATATGATGTATTCCCAAGAGAAATATAATATACAGCTCGAAAATACAATTAATGGGAAACCCGATTCTATTGCAAAAGCAAGGCGATTTAATGATCGTTATAAATCGGCGATGGGTCAACTGGAAGTAGGGGTAAGGGACAAATCCTGGGCGGACCAGTTTTACGTGGGACTGACTTATTCGCAAAACAATAAAGCAAACCAATTAGGTGCATCTATCAACTCCGTAAATGGCGGACAATGGGCCGAAAGTAACTATCTGATGCCTACAATAAGCTATAAGAAAAGTGACTTCCTAGTCAACAGACTATATGCGGATATCTATACCAGTTATAGTTTTGACACGCGACATGTGCAAGATACGGCTTCCTATAACTATGATTGGTCGGGCAAATGGACATCTCGTTTTGGCGATTCTAAGCCAAACGAAAAGAGCCATATCAAGTATAAATTAGATAATTACCTGGCTCGGGTGAATCTAAACTATGATTTTGATGCAGAGCGTAAACAAAGTATTAATCTAAACTATAATTACAACAGTAATCGCCAGAAAGAGTTCGATATGATCAAAGGATACGATCACTCTGGATTACCATCCAATCTAGGGCGTCATATACTAGGGCTTTCCTGGCAAAACCAATGGTTTGACAAGCGGCTCTCAAATGCACTGGCATTAAAGTACTATGGTCTAGCAGCAACAAAATATATCGATGAACGCAAACCCACGGGACAGGGAGCAGTATCGGGAGATATCACACACTATAAAAAGAACTGGAATTTCTATAGCATAAGTGTAGCATCACGCTATCGTATTACAACTGATGGCGGGTGGAAACTATCGTACGAAAGAGCCTATAACCTGCCTAATATGGAACAGCTCTTTGGAGATGGCCAGAATTATATGGGAAACTGGGACTTAAAGCCAGAGCGTAGCGATAATGTAAACACGGGTTTCTACTATAATACATTCTTGAATGACAACAATTTCCTAAATATCGATGTGACAGGATTCTATAGGCTGGCCGCCGATTATATCAATACGCGAGTGGTGGGAAAAGATGGGAGTGATTACTTTCAATACTATAATATTCCTGGTGTAAAACTATATGGTTTTGCGGCAGAAGTGAAATATGGCTATAAAGACCTGCTTGCAGTGACTGTCAATGGCTCGTACGACAAGGCCCTTGATAATAAAAAGTATACCGATGATACCAACCAACAGGTGAGCTTGAGCTATGGCTATCAAGTTCCTAACAGACCGTGGACCTATGGGAGTATGGATGTGAGCTTAATGCAAAATGATTGGTTTCAAAAAGGAAGCCGCGTACAGCTCTCTTATCTGGGGCAATATACCCATTGGTTCTACCTTAGCGAAGCTCATCTTGGATCACTGGCTTCTAAAGACCATATCCCATCCCAAACTATACACTCTGCTGTATTGAGCTACTCTTGGAGCCGAAACAAATATAATATCTCTTTTGAAGGACGTAATCTAACGGATGAAAGAGCGTATGATAATTTCAGATTGCAAAAGCCGGGTAGGGCATTCTATCTCAAACTAAGGCTCTCATTAATGTAACATTAAATTATAAGTATATATGAACATCAAACATTTATTAGCAACCTGCCTCGCGGCTACCGCTTTTTTTACGGCATGTAAGGACTCGCCAAATACAACCGACCCAGACCCAATAGACCAAAAGGGAAGCCTGTATAGCGTATGGGCAACTACTGAAAAGGGAAGTTATATATTAACTACAAGTAGCTTGATGAAAGACACTTTGCTTTCTCCAAAAGACAATAAAGGTATAGATATTACATCACATATGCCAGCAGCGTTTTATGCGATATATGCATACAATCATCATGGTAAGTTTTATTTATCAAATGACGGTAAGCGTTTTAGTCAGTTTGAAGTAATCAATGGTTCGCAATGGAAAGAAACAAATGCATTGTCTTTTGCAAACCCCTTCTTTATGGGAAAAGTATTGGATAATATCAGTACGGCAGAAGAATTGGTACTGACTAAGACAGCAGGGACAACAAACAAGGAAAAAAATGTACTCGAGCAACCTATATACTACATGAATACGAGGGATATGTCTATTAACAAGACGTTGAATGTAGAGATACCTATGATTAAATACACTCCAAAACAAGCAAATGGCGAGAATGATGATCCTTACATTGTACCTACGAGTATGACGGTAAGAGGGGATAAGCTATTCGTTGGACATAAATACAGAAGTCATATCACAAAACTGGATATTATCGACACCGCCTATGTCTATGTATGTGACTATCCAAGTCTAGCCAATGGTAAAATAATAAAAGACCCTAGGGGTGGATTTACAGCTGGTCACTGGGAAATCAATAAAACCACTTTTCTTGATGACAACAATGACTTGTATGTGATGACAAGACGCACCAACTCTTCAAACTACGGCTTATTACGTATCAAAAACGGAGAGACTTCATTTGACCCGAATTATTTCTTTGACTTAAAAGATTATAATGTATTTAAGAACTCCTCTTCTTTGATACAGAAGCTAGGTGCAGGAAAAGCATACATCAGCCCCTACGTATTGGATCCTGCCAACAAAAAAGTTGTCGCCGATTTACGAATATTGATTGGAGGAGGCGAATCACGTACTACCATGAACTTTATGGAGAACGGTAAATTGTATGATGTGTTCAAAACGGACGAATCTAAGTGGTACGTGTTTGAATATAATCCAGAAACCAACACTGTAAAACGTGGTGCACAAATCGATCCAGGTGTGAACACAGTGTATCACGTTAATAAACTTAGGTAAGAAAACATTTTACTTTCTAATGCTTTAAGCTGCGTGCATTTATGGCGCGTGGCTTATTTTCAATAATTCCATAAAAATCAACCTATTATTATAACATGTCTGTACCAGCGAAGAAAAAGAAAGTATTGAGTTTCCGTTCGATAAATAACTTTCTACATCTATGGTTAGGCTTGATTTCGGGTGCAATCGTAGTCGTGGTATGCTTTACCGCCTGTCTATGGGTATTTCATGAGGAGATTACCGCATTAGTAATTCCCAAGAAGGAAAAGCAGTATGTGATGGCACGTCATGAATCATTATTATCACCGTCACAGATTGTATCAATTGCAGACTCGTTATATCCTCGGGATTTCGTACGGGGGATTACCTATACCCGGGATGCTCCGGTATCTTTTACCATCAGAACCAATAACGGTGACACGAGTCAGAAAGCCATTTCTCAAGTGCACTTGCTACACCCTTACACAGGGGCTTATCTCGGCCTCAAAACCGAAGACAATTCTGTAGAGGGGCTACGAAGAGAACGACTAGAGAAGTTTTTTGGCTGGGCATTGAAAGGACACCGCTTCTTGTGGTTATCGCGTGATGTCGGTCGTCCTATTGTCAACTACGCCACACTGATATTCAGTATCACCCTATTTACTGGCTTGGTATGGTGGTATCCGAAAAAATGGACAAAGTCAACCCGGGATAAAAGTTTCAAGGTGAAGTGGAAAGCTGGGTGGAAGCGGCTAAACCTGGATCTACATAACGTATTTGGCTTCTACTCATTACTGCTGGTTTTGTTACTGGCCATTACCGGTATGTATTATGGTATAACCTGGTTCAACAAAGCACTGTATTGGTCGACTAACTGGGGTCAGACCCTGCCCGAACGTGTATCTGTACAGTCTGACAGCAGTAAAATGCATGCTTTAAATGATTTCGGCAATGCGTTTGATAAACAGATAGATGGGATACTGAAGCAATATAAAAACCCTTTCTATCTAAACATAACCTATCCGGATACTGCTAAAGCTGATGCAACAATCCAGGTCTATATCCGTAATGATATGGATAGACAATATAATAATCGATATTACTCTTTTGACCGTTATACTGCCAAATTTTTACCCAATAATATTTCTCTTTTTAACAAGGATTTTTACGAACTAAGTGGAGGGGAAAAGTTCAGGCGTCTCAACTATGATATACATGTCGGTTCTATATGGGGGCTACCAACAAAGATTCTCGCCTTCTTTGTGACGATAATAGCAGGTTCACTCCCCATTACTGGATTCATAATATGGTACAACCGGAAATGGGGGAAGAAGAAAAAAGGTGCCAGAAGGAGAGAAACACACCAGAATAGAGCGAATGTCTCTGCCTCAGAAACAAAGGCAGTGATACCTCGATTACGAAATGTACCTAAAAGTTAATCCTGTAAACACCTATGGTTTGATCTAGCATCATAGGTAGTTATTAAAAAGGTCGAATCGTAATGATTCGACCTTTTTATATTTTGTAAGGCATAATCTGCTCAATCTAGTACCTCGTGAGTAACGCGATATCACCTAGATTCTTTAACTGATTTTGTTGCGTAAACACTACGCGTCCATTCTTGGACCGCACATTCCAGGCAATAGCGCTGACGATATCATAGTCTAGTGGTGAGCCATCCTGTTTTTCAATCAACTTGATATCCCGTTCGCCTACCTTTGTAGCAGCTTGCTGAAAGTCCTGATGAACAATTAGAAGCTCGCCATTGCCATCCAAAGCTGCCCGATATATCTCCTGTAAGTCAGTGAGTACACGACCCTGAGATACTCCCGCCATTAGGCGCTCTATAGCATGAGCACGCTCCTGATGTTGTATATCAACGACTTTGGCCCATGCCTGCTTAGCTAACTCATGGGCTGATAGATTATTATAATCTATGGGACTATGGCCTAAATAGATTTGCTTTTTGTCCGCGACCTGCTGTAATGTGATATAGTTTTCTTCGAGGCTAATGACCAAAAAGGGAGTGCCGGTTTCGTTGTACAGCTTTACAGCTCCTTTATCTACATGATTGAAGTACTCACGAACGTGATTGTCTACTGTACGTGCATCACTCCTGCGCACTGCTTCGGGGATAAACAGGGGATTGTCGAAAGGAAATTCTTCGTTCTTCACTTCGTTGACAACTTTGTCTTCTACAACGTCAAAAACCTGAGCGCCATGCTGCGATAGCA
>JAITLW010000087.1 GCA_031277715.1 Sphingobacterium sp.
CGAATTGGGGCCAATTCGGAAGCATGACGCTCTATAGCCTCCCTATTAGCGACTGGTTGTTGAGCATCAAATCCCCTCACAGGCATGGCCATATTCGATTGACCTACAGCTAGCCAAACTTCCCCAATAAGGATGTCTTCTAACACCATCCTATCCCCATCCTCTAGCGTAATATCGTACGGACCACCGGCTTTCGGCGTCTGTATCACAATTGAAAAATTTCCAGCCTTGTCCGTAGTTGCTTTATAGCTTTTTCCCCATCCAGTTACGACCCGCACTTTACCTACAGTTGACGATTTTCCGGATATTCTCACTTTAGCAGATTGCTGTAGAACCATATGATCAGAAAACAGACCACCAAGTTCAATTTTCGAAAATCCCTTCAGTGCACTCGTCAAAAAGACGAGCAATATCATATATCTTTTCATGTGTCTTCTATTTATTCACAAATACAGTCAATTCTCTATCTGTCTTGCTTTTAGCATAATTACGAATGCGTTGAAAAATAATATAATTCGAATTATGGGCATTATCAGCCTCACCAAATTCATCCGAAAAGCCAACCCTATTCATCAAGATGATATCCTTACCTTCAAATTGCCAATCCACATACTGAAACCCGTGATACTTGACATCCCTACTGCCCATGACAATCTTATTGACCGTCCAATTTTCAAGATCAGGAGAAGACACTAGAGCCAGTACACTCCGCATTCCGCCGGCACGCATTTTCGGCTTTCTCAATATTTCAGACGGATAGTTGGTCAATGACCAGTATTTCTTGGTTTTTGAATCCCACATCACATTAAATTTTGTTGCTCCTCCTAAAAAGGGAATCGCTTTCACCGAACCATTTACAATAGCTCCTGTAGTATCTACAGCATAGTGTCCTGCAATATAACCCGACTCGTTAGCTATCCTAGTGACACCTCTTATAGAACCGTCCAAGCCTAAAACGGCATTAGTTTCCAGCCATCCCGTTCCATCCATTTGGGAAGGTTTGACCACTTCCTCACTGTATCTCCAGTTCTCCGGTTTTAACAAGTCCGCTTTTTCATCAGCCCACATAATGAAGGACTTATTTTCAGACATCCAAGCCTTTTTCTTGTCTTCAACCCCAAGATTATCATAGCCTTTATAGATTTTGCCATTATGAAACACTACAGGAGTAGAAGAACCATGGAAGCGACCGCTTCTTAATATTGCATGCTCGCTCCAACTTTTCCCCGAATCGGAAGACTTTCTAATTGACAGGTTTCGATCTGATCCACGTACACCAAGCAAATACACCTCCTTACCTAACACAAATAATCCACCCCAAAAAGTATCTTCTAGCTCCTTCAAAAACTGCCATGACTTGCCTTTATTCGATGACCGATACACATGAACCTTATCGGATGTACATTCTGGGCCAAAAAAATCAAAAGACGCGAGGTAATCACCATTCGACAATACAACGATACTTGGAGTTCCTAAATAAGTACCTGAACTCTTAACCACATGTGCAACCACTACCCCCGGTAGCGCCCCACCCGATTCCAGATACTGGGCATTAACCTGGAATGCTATAAACAATAGACACAACGTCCATATTCTATTCATCATCTAGTTCCTTTTAATCAATGGTTATATCCAATTCTTTAACAACTTCCTTTTTGTCTTCTGCCGACTGGTTGGTGGCGACAAAAGTTACTTTATAGACACCCCGTTCTTTGAATACATGTTCTAACTGCCGAGGCATAACCATAGCCATACTCTTGAGACTTTTCGGTCTATCCGGCACGACATGATCCAATCTTATCGCACTGGAGATGGCCCATTCTTCGTGCACTCCTGTAGGTGCCGCATTGTTGAGTACCAACTGGTTTGAACTATTGACTACCCATGGTGTACTTTCAAGCGCCCAGCTCACATTCTTCCACCCCTGTAGATTTATCCCCGGATTGATATCGTAGCTACTACCATCTACCCCATCTAGCTTGATATTTAATGTTCTTATGGTATGATTGTAATTTTGCGTGATACCATCATCAGGCTTATAGCTTCGAAATGCTAAGTATATAGGACGTTTATTTTCCTTATAGTGCTGTAACGTGATGTTACCAGAAGGTGTATTGTCCGCTCCGGTAGAAAACACGGCTAACGGAGATAAGTCGTCCCATTGCGCGGCACTTACCGCATTTTTATCGTAGATACCATTAAAATCAGTAGATACCAACACCTGTATTTTAGCTGCGGTAGCTCCAGTCTTCAAAGACGTAAAACTCAATAGCGGATTCCCTTTTTCTGTGATTACCCTATCCCTAAATTCGTACCTTGCCCCCTTCTCTCCAGAGTAAAAGAGCAGGTAATCCGGTTCTCCCCTCAAGTCAAAACGAACAGTATCCCCTAGTTTGTACATATTCTTATCCACCGACACTTCAAAGTCAACGGACTTCACTTCCAACTTATCGCATCCATACAGGCTGCAACAAAGGACTATAAAACAAGTTATTTTATTTCTCATGGTTTATAACAATTTACCAGCCTGTATTTTGTGTCAATAGCTTATTAAGATTCGTCTCATAAGCTGGAATTGGAAGTAACACGTCCCTATCGGCGACATTGTCCCCGGCCTGCGAAGTATATTTTCTATTTGCTGGCGCAAAATCCTGAATGTCTTTAGCGGTGACATGTAGATATTCTTGCAATTTGCCCCAGCGGATCAAGTCCTGTCTGCGCAGATTCTCTCCGGCAAACTCTCTCATTCGTTCTTTTTGAATAGCGGTTCTAAAGGCATCCTTCGAAGCCGTGTGGGTTGCGCCCAATCCAGCATCGACCATACTCGGATTGGCAAGTGTCGCCACAGCTGTAGCCCCCGTTCCACTAGTTCCAGCAAAAGAAATTACTGGTACAGAAGTAAACCCCCGCCCTGGTCTAGTGATAATGACTTCAGTCACTTTACCAGATGTGACAATTGCTATAGCCTCGGCATCCGATCCACCGCCACCAGAAATCTTCACCTTGGGAGGTGTCGCCACTACGTAACCACTACCGCCATTACTGATAGCTATACGTTTCAAAATAGCCCCATTCAACAGCTTTCCATAAGCCCTTTCACGCACTTGATTGATAGCAGTCTTGGCCTCATCGGTCACTCCATTCAGTTCATTTTCAGCTTCCGCATACATCAGCAAAATATCCGAGTACCGTAACAGCGGAAAATTTTGTGGTGTAAATGTACTATGCTTAGGAACCAGTGTCTCAAATTCGCGTCGCCACTTTCCTAAGTCCATATTATATATTCCAACGCTCGCTATTTTGTTCCAATCCGGATTACTTACAGCCGTGCCAAATGTATACTGTACACAGGTCCAATCTCTTCGCAGGTCTGGAGAATATTTTAGCGTACCAACACTTCCGCTTTCTTCTTCGTAGGTTTTAAATAGCAATCCCGTTGTCTTGATAGCACCTGTACTCTTTCCAATGGTCACATCATTCGCAAAGGGACCACTCATTGAACCTATCTGCCCTGTTTCCATAAAAGCATTCCCCGTTCTATTACCCCAAAACTCGACCTCCCAAATAGACTCTTTCACATCATACTTATCTTGAGCATAATTGATAAAGATTTGTTCAAAACTTGGATTGAGCTGATGTTCGCCCGAATTGATTACCTTTTGAGTATAAGTGATTACGTCCTTATATTTATCCGTATCCAACAATGGATAACCCGCCATATGTAGATATACCCGAGCCAATATACCTCTTACAGCTGACAGCGACACTCGTCCACCAGAGCCAAGCTTTGTTGCAGTCTGTGCCTCCAGATAGGTTTCAGCTCGTTTCATATCCGCTACGATCTGTTCGTAGACAACCCGTACATCCGTACGCTTAATATCCGTGTTATTCACTGAAGAGGTCGGTTCTAGCTTCAATGGTACATCACCAAAATGACTTACCAGAACAAAATAATAATACGCCCGTAGAAAAAGTACCTCCCCAAGCAATTGCTTTCTTTTACCTTCATCCATCTTCGGCTTATCGATATGAGCTATGAGCTGATTCGCTCTTTCAATACCACTATAAATGTACCGCCAGAGATTCGTGATATATATATTGGAGGGTTCATGCTGGTAAGTATTTAGCGATCCTGCAGGCTGCACCCCTGTCATGTACGTTTCATCGGTTCCTACCGAAATCTGAAACTGATACCACTTCCCATATACGTATTCATGTCCCAATATATCATAAACACCAACCAATGCCGTTTCCAAATCCTTTTCTGTATTGTAGTAACTTTCGGGGCTGGTAAAGTCTGTGGGAACTTTTTCCAAGAAATTCTTACAGCCTGAACAGGCTAGTATTGTTAAAAATATGATTATCTTTTTCATCTTTTACTCCATTAAAATGACACATCTATTCCCATCGTCATCGTTCTTGCTCTTTGATACGCTGACCAATCAAAGCCTGGTGTCAATGCCGAGTTTCTGACAGAGACTTCCGGATCGGAACCACTATATTTAGTAAATGTTAAAAGGTTCTGTCCTGAGAAATAAATTCTTGCACTTTTTATTTTTCGGGATTTCAAAAAACTATCTGAAAACGTATATCCAAACGTGACTGTCTTTAAGCGCAAGAAAGAGCCATCCTCAACAATATTCGTATGGTAGATACGCGGAGGCAAACCACCTACCCGAGGAATAGTCGTATTTTGATTATCAGGTGTCCACCGATTTTCTACACTCGAATAAAGATTAAAATTATACAGGTTATAGGTATTCTGTTCAAAATATAAACGGTTACCATTGAGAATATCATTACCATAAGACCACTGTAGAAATACGCTGAGATCAAAATTCTTATATACAAAATCATTCGAAAACCCACCTACATGGAGGGGATTCCCGTTTCCAATAACTGTATAATCATCCGTATTAATAGTTCCGTCCTTATTGAGGTCAACAAATTTCATATCCCCCGGCTGTATTGTATTACGCGCCCGTCCATTGTCTGGCACTTCCGGTCTCAATACATAAGTACCATTGGCCAGTTGGTTGAAGTCTTCATACTGATACAGGCCATCAAAGTTTGCTCCATAAAGCATTCCCATGGGCTGTCCCACTTTAGCAATATAAGGTGCGACATTCGCAAAGTCACCTACAAAACTTACCGTCTGCAATCGATAACTCTGTCCAGGTTGTAACTTCAGGATTTTATTCCGGTTAAAACTGATATTAAAGGCGGAATTCCATTTAAAGTGCTTGCCATTGATATTCGTTGTCTGCAAACTGAATTCCAATCCCCTATTCTGTACACTTCCAATATTCTGAAAGGCCACAAGATAACCTGTCGTATACGGCAGATTCGCATTCAATAAGAGATCATTGGTCCGCTTATTATAATAATCGAATGTTAAACGCACCCTGTCTTTATACAAGCCTAAATCATACCCTAGATTAAACTGAGTGGTGGTCTCCCATCGTAAATCAGCGACTCCCGCACTTGTAAGCAGAGACGCCCCTTTCTCAGGCGAGCCATTATTGAAGGAATAGTAACTTCCATACGGGAAACTAATTCCTGAATAGGTAGCGTATTCATCTACGCGATTATTCCCTGTCGTTCCATAACTGATTCGTAATTTAGCTTCTGATATAGCTTTTATATTCTGCATAAAGGCTTCATTGTTCATCTTCCAGGAGAAGGCCCCCGAAGGAAAATACCCCCATTTATTGGCACCTCTAAATTTAGAAGAGCCATCCGACCTAAAGCTAGCCGTAAAAAGATACTTATTCGAATAGTCATAATTCACCCGCCCCAAGAAAGAGGCTAAACTCCACTCCTTATGATAGGTCTCTGGAACAATAGATGTACTTAAGTCAATTCCGTCGATCCCCAGCTCTTCATTCTGAATAAAGCTAGCCGTATAGCCCGAATAGCTCAATTTGTTCTCTTGCAACGTAAAACCAACAAGCCCATCAAACCGATGCTTTCCAACTTTCCTGTTATAGGACAGTGTATTCTCATTAAGCCAATTATCCATTTTCCGATCAAATACACTTCCTGTAGTTCCCCTAGATGTAGGATAATTGGGGGAGCCAATCTGTGTTTTCGAATTATAGAGTGTACTTGTATTAAAGTTATTAGAGACCACACCTCCCCTCAATTTGAGCAACAAATGATCTGTCAACTTAAAATCCAGATAACCATTAATAATAGTACTTCCTAAAATACGTTCGTTAAACTCGTTCTGTACCGATATAATAGGATTGACACGATAGTCTGTCGGTGTCTCCGTGATAACAGCCGGGTCAAAGAACTCATCCATCAAATCCACATCGTCGAATCCAGAGATAGGTCGATACCCCAGTGCGCTATAGATTAAACTCAAACTAGGTATTCCTCCTGTAGGATCGGACACGATAGATCCCGAGGTTGATGTCCTCGTATAACTGGCATTGACATAAGCCTTAATATTCTTTTTCAGTTGTTGGCTTAGCGTAAATTTTCCTTGCGTACGATTAAAACCTGAGTTGAGAATAACACCATCCGATTTCAGAATATTCGCAAACACCGAATACTGCGTATGCTGGCTTCCACCTCGAAAAGAAATATCATTATTCCACATTGGAGCTGTACGGAATAAGGCCCCTTGCATATCAACACCGGACATATTTTTATAGTCCTCTAAAGTCCTGCCATCTAAGTACAGTCTCTCTGTAGTAGTAGGGTTCAGTTCCTGTTGGTACTTTACAAATTCATATGGAGACATTACCTCTAGCTTTTTATTGACCTGTTGTATTCCATAGTACGAGTTTATTCCGATTACAGGAGTCGATCTCGTTCCTTGTTTGGTCGTGATGATAATGACTCCGTTGGCACCGCGGGAGCCATAAATGGAGGTTGCCGATGCATCTTTCAATACTTGTATAGACTCAATATCCGATGGGCTCACCGGGCTTTCGTTGAATGCTTCGATAGGAAAACCATCCACTACGTATAACGGTGAATTATCCTGCGTCAGTGAGTTTGCTCCTCGGATTACGATATTATTGACAGATCCTGGTTGTCCATCGTTTCCTGACACCTGCACCCCTGCTACACGTCCGGCCAAGGCCTGATCAAAAGTAGCTACGGGTGCCTTCTGCATTGCTTTCACATCCACCGAGCCAATTGCTCCGGTAATATCTGCTTTTTTAACCTCACCATAGCCGATAACAACGACATCATCGATTTTCTCTTCAACCATACGTAACACCGCATCGATTTTGGTCCGTCCCTGCACAGCCTGTTGCTGTCTGGTATAACCAATAAATGAAAATAATAATGTATCTCCAGAGGGAACTGTTATATTATAAATGCCCTGCTTGTCGGTAAACACCTTCTTCGTAGTATTCATTGATACGACATTGACGCCCGGCATCGCCTTTCCCTCAATGGACGTCACCTTGCCAGATACAGCCAACTGCTGCCCGGACTCCCGATTTCCTAAAGATCCATCTTTTGCAATAGCCTCTCGGATAAAGACCATCTTCTCCTCTTTATTCAAGACAATTTTCAGGTCAATACCAGCAAAGCACCTCTCTACAACCTGATTCCATTCCATATTCTTCACGTCAATGGATATCGCTCCAATCTTACGAGACAAATCTGCGTCAGCGACAAAATTGTAATCAGTTTGTTTGGACAGCTCATATAAAACAGTCTTTAAAGGTGCCTTATTGACCTTTATACTTATCTTCTGTCCAAATGTCAGCGCACTGACTTGAAAGAAAGTAAGTAGTAGCAGAAAAATACTAAGCTTCATAATGATAAGTATTTTAAAAAAGCAATGCGGTATACGGCATCGCCATACGGTTATTTTTTCATACATTTGAATGAAGTTTTTTTAACGTTTTGAGACTATGTTAATTAATCTTTTTATCGACAACTTGTCGATATAGGAGCAGAAGTGTTGCGAGCACTCCTGCTCTTTTTTTCAATAATATGAACGACTATTTTCTTTTGACCACGACCCTCCTTTCACCCTTGTTTTCAATGATTTCAAAAGCGACATTATTAGACAATTCCAATGTTTTGAGCAGATACTTTACATCCCTACTACGCAAGTAATTACCTTG
This sequence comes from Sphingobacterium sp., assembly GCA_031277715.1. Classification (GTDB taxonomy): domain Bacteria; phylum Bacteroidota; class Bacteroidia; order Sphingobacteriales; family Sphingobacteriaceae; genus Sphingobacterium. Next base: position 8,100 of record JAITLW010000087.1, read on the forward strand.
AAAAAACACATCCTGCATATTACCTACAAACTCTACCTCAAAGCCATACCATCGCGATAGTTTACGCATGATATCTGTTATATTATCGTTATTGAATATAAAATAACCTTCTTTCCAAGCCTGTAGATCACTTACATCAACATCTTCTACGGTCAGCTTGGCAGTCTTGACATCCTGTCTGACGAGTTGTCCCGGTTTTAACACCACTTGATTTTCTCCTCCTCTCACCTTCACCTTACCTTCCAGCAGAGCCGTTTCGATAAATTGCTCGCCCTCGTAGGCACACACATCAAACTGAGTCCCCAGTACTTCGATAGACTGCTTTCCCGCAATTACATGGAAGGGAGTTCTATGTTTTTCGGGACCGATAGTAGCGATATCAAAATAGGCCTGTCCCACGAGCTCAACCTCCCGCCTATCCTGTCTAAAGTGCACTGGATAGCGCAAGCGGGACTGCGCGCTGAGCTGGACAACACTCCCGTCAGGCAGTACAATCCTATATTGGCTCGACTTTGGTGTTTCGATTGTATTGTACTGTAACTGCTGACCTGTCAACACTTTACCGGTAATCGTATAGGTCAATTCTCCTTCGGCTGATTGCCGAATCTGTATCGCCTCATCTCCCAATACCTCCCCCACATTGTCTATAGATAGTACTACCCGCTTGCCATCGGCCAAGGTAAGTATGGCCGACTCCTTCTCCCCAATTACTGCACCCATACTATTGGTAGGCACACTATGATATCGATGTATTCCTAACCAGCTTAACCCAATCAACAGAATTGCGGCCGCTGCCATCGTCTTCCATCTACCGAAACGTCTTCTAGCAACAGTAACTTCTTTCAACCGCTGCAGCCCCAACTCTTCTTCGCTTATTAGATCTCGGACATTGAGGTCGGATGGCGGAGTTTTATACCGGAGGTACCAACTTTCCACCAGAGCAACTTCCTCGGGAGTCGCTGTTCCGGCATTATATCTATCCAGGATTTCTGCTGCTTTTCTATTTGCCATAATTTTGTTTAAAATAAAACCGGATCATTTTATTCATCATGACCTTGTAGTAGGCCCCATAATTTATGATGGTCAGTTTCCCCGTTTACAGATAAGACACCCAACCCTATGCCGAGGGGGTAGACAGGAATGAAAAAAAATAAATATTTTAACAGCCCCTCTAGAAAAACAGGGTAAATATATTGTCTCCCAATTTGACACGGAGTATGCGGAGTGCATTTCTCACCTGTGTACGGACAGTCTGTGGACTGATATTAAGTTCTTCGGCCACCTCCTTATGGGAGAGTTCCTGAAACCTACTCATCTCAAAAATAGTTCTCATCTGTAGCGGTAACAGGCTCACTTCCTGTTCCACCAAACTAATCAATTCTTTCTCTCGGAATTTCGTTTCTACAACTTCCTGCCCTTCATCCATAAAATGTTGCAAAGACTGCACATAATTGCTCCTCACTTTTTGATTGCGGATAGAATTGAGCACCCTACTGCGTACAGAAGCATATAGATAGGCTGATAAACTAGAGGTTATAATCAGTCCGTTCCTATTCTGCCAAAGATTGATAAATATTTCATGCAAAATATCCCTTACTTCCTCCCGGTCAGGCAATCTACGGTAAGCATGACTATACAATACCCCATGATATCGCTTATAGATACGCTCTAAAGCACTATGATCCCCATTCTTCAACAGTTCTACAAGTTCTATATCTGGTACAGTAAGCTCCAACAGTATAAGGTTTATATAAAAAAAGGCTCGACTTGAGCTTTCAAATTTTAATATTGGTAAGCAAATATGCTTAAAACATCGGTTACTTTTCTATAAAATATTATCAAAAAACTCTAACATATTGACATCAAAGCTTCTCAACTAATATCAATATGTCCCAGCCCCTTCCCTCTCCCACTCTGCTCTTCGTCTTCCTATTGTAAAAAGAGTATTCCACAATCATTCTTAAGTATTTTTCCAAGAAAAACATGCAGCAAGGCATTATCTTTGTATAATACGAATAAGAGAGCGTCTATTGCGCTCGACCGAGAAGAATGATAAACGCTTATAAATAAAGTTTATATGAAACAGCTATTAGCACTCACTGCGCTTGCCATCGGCATATTTTTGCTCAGTAAGATCGGTTTTTCGCAGAAGACAACGGATTTAAAATCGTCAAAACAATATACTATGGATACTACAAACCCACATGATCAGGTTATATATTTTGCAGGCGGATGCTTTTGGGGCACCGAACACTTCTTCAAACAAGTACGTGGTGTCACGGCTACGGAAGTAGGTTACGCCAATGGAGACACTGAAAACCCAACCTACACAGAGGTCTGCACCGGTAATACCGGATTTGCAGAGACTGTAAAGGTTAATTACGATCCACAGATAATCGACCTTAGCCTATTGATCGATCTGTTCTTTAAGACCATCGACCCTACCACACTAAACAGACAAGGCAATGATGTGGGGACACAGTACCGTACTGGCATATACTATGCTAATACTGCAGATATACCTGTTATCGAAGAGCGCCTGGCGGACCTAAAGAAAAAGTACAGCGCCGATATCGTTATCGAGTTAGAGCCTTTGCACAACTACTACGATGCAGAGACTTATCACCAGAAGTATCTAGACAAAAATCCAGGTGGATATTGTCATATCGGCCCCAACTTATTTGAGATAGCGCGACAAGCCAATCCAGCTCCCGCAACAACGTACAAAAAAGCAGACAAAGAGACACTAAAGAAGACACTCACTCCTCTTCAATACGAGGTAACGCAGAATAATGCTACCGAACGTCCTTTTAACAACGAATACGACAACGAATTCAGGGAAGGTATCTATGTTGATATAACTACGGGCGAGCCTCTATTCATCTCAACAGATAAATTTGATGCAGGCTGTGGATGGCCAGCATTCTCCAAACCTATTAACAACAGTCTGATCGAAGAAGTTTCGGACAATTCGCACGGTATGCGCCGCGTGGAAGTGCGCAGCAAAACTGGAGATGCACATCTTGGTCACGTATTCGAAGATGGTCCTGCAGACAAGGGCGGACTTCGGTACTGTATCAACAGCGCGTCACTCAAGTTTGTCCCGAAAGAAAACATGAAAACCGAGGGGTATGAAAAGTACTTACCACTCTTGGACAAAAAATAGTACAACAAGCCCCGACCCTAAATATGTCGGGGCTTGTTATTTTAAACGAACCAACGTTCCTGCCCATCAGGAGCCGCCATACCGACAACCACCTATTACACTTACCATAATTAGACTTCTGCTTGCCCCCCTCTATTTCAACAAACCATATGTTGAAACTCCACAAAAAGTAAATAAAACAACCTAACACACAATAGGTTAAAAAATCGATTAACAGTTTCTTTTACTTTTTTATTTTTTATTAAAAAAATCGAAACATTACGTTAACAAAAACGTTGTAGCATATAACAACGAGACCTATCTCTAAACTTTAATTTCTTAAACAACTAATTCATATGATCTAGATCATTGTACTCGAATATTTATAAACTTAAAACACAATTATGATTAAACAACCAAAACTTAAAACTGGTCGCACTGCTGTTGCTCCAAAAACACTACGGGGTAGCCTCCTTGTGTCAGGAGCACTGCTTCTCTTTGGGAATCCCCTGCTCGCGGCCCCCGTATTTTCTTCAGACCTGATTATGAATGTTCGCCTCTCCTTTCAGGAGAACGAAATTCAGGGCACGGTCAAAGACAGCGCTACGAAAGTAGCGTTAGCAGGAGTCACTATTAAAGTTGTCGGCAAATCCGCTGCTACTTCTACCAACGACCAAGGCGTATTCCGTATTAAAGCGGCACCTAACGACGTTATTGAAATCAGCTACATTGGTTACGAGACGACAAGGAGGACCATTCCATCCGGCACAAGCAATCTGCAGATTGCACTGGTGCCCGATGCTAGTAGCCTGGAGGAAGTCGTGGTGACCGGATATGGCACGCAACGTAAGAAAGATCTTACTGGTTCTGTTGCAATCGTCGATGTAGCCCAACTAAAAGCCCAACCAGCTGCTACAGCAGTCGAAGCATTGCAAGGGAAAGCTGCCGGTGTACAGATTGTCAACGACGGCGCTCCTGGTTCGACGCCTCAGATCAAAATCAGGGGCTACAG
>JAITLW010000092.1 GCA_031277715.1 Sphingobacterium sp.
TTTTTTTTTAATTATCTTTAGAGATTTTAATCCCCTTTTCTGTTATAGAGTTGATTATGGCGAAATATCCTCAACATATTGCGAAGATTTTATCGGCTGTTCATTTTAGGGAATGGACAACGGAAGAGAAACTATGGATTGATGCCTGGTTGGCGGAGGATGGACACAATCAAGCGGTTTTGGATGCCGTATTGCGTAAGAAGGAGTTATCTAAAGATTTAGACTTGCTGAGCGCATTTGATACGAATCAGGCCTGGGAAAAGCATAAGTCGTTGATAAATATGCCGTCATCGGTTGATAACTCCCATAATGCCTTCCGTTGGAAGCCATTCTTTTATATGGCAGCTTCCCTGGTGGTCGTGATAGGTGTAGCTTTCTTTGGTATACGGCCGGGTAAGACTGTACAGGAGCAGCCGATAGCCGCGATACAGCCGGGAGGTGACCAAGCTACACTTAAGTTGGCAGATGGTACGGTCGTTCCCTTGAGTGCTGGTGAAGATGGTCTTTTGATGAATAATGGACTTACCTATGAGGATGGTGTAGCGGTAGAAGGTGTTAAGAAATCTGATTTTTCTTCGTTCGAGATAAGTACACCGAGAGGGGGACAGTATCGAATGACGCTGCCGGATGGAAGTAAGGTATGGCTTAATGCAGCTACGAAACTGGCTTATCAAGAAGATAAAGAGGTGCGGCATATTGATATGGAGGGAGAGGCTTATTTTGAGGTGAGCCATCAATTAAAGAAGACGAAAGGGAAAGAAAGTGAAGCTAAGCCTTTTCGCGTAAGGGCAGGCAAGCAGGAGATTGCGGTATTGGGTACACACTTTAATGTGAAATCCTATAAAGGTGAGCAAAGGAATTATACAACCCTGTTTGAAGGTTCGGTACGGATCAGTACAGAGAAAGAAAAAGTGGTGTTGGTTCCGGGAGAGCAGAGTGTGGTAGAGGGAGCTTCTATCAAGAAAGCAGTTGTAGATCCATCTACCGTTTTAGCTTGGAAGGAAGGAAACTTTGTTTTCAACTCCGAACGTTTGGATGAAATCTTACTGCAGGTGGGACGTTGGTACGATGTGGATTTTATCATTGAAAAAGAATACTTAAAGAACGAGAAGTTCGAGGTTATGTTGCCTCGTTTTGGTCAATTAAAAGAACTGCTGGAGCTGTTGCAAAAAACAGAGAAGATCAAATTTCGTTATGAAGACAGAAAAATATATGTAAGCGAAAAATAATAATAAAAAAGGAAGGGTAGAAGCGATTGCGGCGCCTCTACCCGAAGGCCTAAAACTGTAGTACAACAAATTTTTAAAACCTAATCAAATGTATGAAAATTATGGACAGGATAACCGTGTCTCGACCGGTTATTTTGCTGGATTAAAACAATTTGTCTGTTACCAACTACTAAGAGGTAGCAGAACGTGGAGGAGAAGAGTTATGCGAGTGTCATTGACTTCTATTTTTATGACTTTCTGCATGATGCAACTTTCTGCTAGCGGTATAGCACAGCAGGTTACATTAAAAGCAAAGTCAACATCTGTGCGCCAGATCTTTATGGCAATCAACAAGCAGACGGGGTATCATTATGTATGGTCTGCCCGTGATGTAGATCCGAATACCAAAATTTCGGTGGATATTGTGCAGAAGCCCCTGGATCAGGCTTTGGTTTCGATTTTGAACAGCCTTGATCTGAGTTACGAGATTGATAATAAAACGATCGTAATCAAGGAAAAAGGAAGAGTTGCTTCAAACAATGCCGCAAATCGTGTTAAGGCTTTTGAGGAAGTACAGCAAAAACAGGTTTCTGGACGTATCGTAGATGCGCAGGGAAAGCCTGTCCGTGGTGTGAGTATCCGTGTCAAAGGAACAGATTTGGGTACGGTGACGGATGAACAAGGTTACTTTAAGTTTACACAGACAGTTGACGCTGGACAAAAATTGGAGTGTTCTTGTTTGGGGTATAAATCTATGGAGATGACGGCTTCTACCAATATGGGGACAATTGTACTTCAGGATCTGAGTGCCGAGGTGGAAACGGTAGATGTGGTGATCAATACGGGGTACCAAAAGATCAGTAAAGAACGCGCTGCAGGTTCATTTTCTCAGGTTACAGCCAAAGATATGGAGGGTAGGTTGCAGACAGGTCTGTTAGAAAGAGTAGAAGGCTTGGTACCAGGAATGAGTATGGTACAGAACGCTGCTAGTCCACAGAATACAAAAAATAGCTTGGGAATAGAAGTGCGGGGGCGCTCTACGATCAATGCACAAGGAGCTCCTCTAGTGGTAGTAGATGGTATGCCTTACGAAGGAGACTTAACAGCGTTGAATCCGAATGATATAGAAACCATCACCGTATTGAAAGATGCCTCAGCGGCATCGATATACGGGGTGCGATCATCCAACGGGGTTATTGTCGTGGTGACGAGAATGGGAAAAGAAGGTCCTGCAAGAATCGACTACTCCAATACGCTGTCATTCCGAGGACTTCCGAGTCGCTCTTATTTGAATAAGATGAGCTCTGCGGAGCTAGTCGATTTTCAAAAGGAGATGTTTAATTATCGTTCCGGCGAGTATGGATCATTGGATCCTAGAAAATCAATGAATGATGTTTATGGTATTTTGTACAAACATAAGGGAGGTGTAATCTCTGAAGAAGAGATGGAACGTGAACTGGATGTGTATCGTAATAGAGATCGCTATTCTTCTATGAATGAGTTTCTAAACACGGTGAGATTTGATCAGCAACATAATTTAGCTCTTTCTGGTGGAGTTGATCGATATAGTTATCACTATTCATTGAACTATACGCAACCAGGTGATTACAATAAAGGCCGTGCGACCAATAAGGGAATAGGTTTTAATATAAAGAATAACTTTAAGTTGACGGATTGGGTTACTTTGAGAGCTAATATCTTAGGTAAAAACCAACAGCGTGAGGGGAACATTGGCTTTGATTACTATGATCATTACATCGGAGGAAAGGCTTCTTATTTCTTGTTGCGTAATGAAGATGGTAGTCCTGCACAGTGGTTTAACAATAAGTCTCAATATGAGATTGATAGATTGAACGCTCTGGGACTACAAGATGAGACTTATAGACCTATTGAGCAAAATGAGTATAAGCACGAGAAGTTTTACAATAAGTATATTAATCTGAACTTTGGTGCCAATTTTAAAATCATTAAGGGCTTAGATTTTGACGTGTCTTACCAATCAGAACGTACTGAGGGCTATAATGGGACATTGAAGAGGGAACAGTTTTGGGAAGTAGCATCTATGATTAATGATGCAACTCAGATTATAAAAGGCACGCCAAAATATAACATTCCTGAAGGAAGTCAGTTCTCCGAACGTCGTAATGATATCAACAGCTATACTTTACGCGGACAGTTGAATTATCAAAATACTTTTGCGGATATCCACGAAATAACTGCATTAGCAGGAGCAGAGCGTAGAGAGATCAAAGATCGCTTTACAGATATTTATAAATATGGCTATGACGAATCCTCTTTGGTCTATAAAGGTATCAACGAAGATAACTATGGTGTTCGTTTAGATAATACTGAAGCATTATTTAAGAGCTATACTATGGAAAAGAAAGAGAAAGGTTTTCAAGAACTAGTGGATCGTTTTGTTTCATTTTATGCGAATGCTTCCTATACTTATAATCGTAAATTGACGCTTAGCGGTAGTATCCGTATGGATCAATCTAATTTATTTGGGACGGATATTAAAAACCAATACAAACCCTTGTGGTCTGCTGGTGTATTATACCGTCTGCCGAAGTTGCCTGTTGATTTCTTAGACAAGTGGTCAGCACGTATGACTTACGGTGTGAATGGAAATGTACCAAAGGAAACAGGACCATATTTGATTGCTAAGGTAGATGATCGCTTAAATGCCTATACAGGTCAACTTCAGTCTTCGATCACTACGCCCCCTAATCCATTGTTGAGATGGGAACGTACCAATGTATTCAATTTTGGCTTAGACTTTTCGATGTGGAATAATCGATTTGGTGCAACGGTAGATTTATACAGCAAAAAGACTGAAGATCTATTAGGAAATAGTGCTACCGATCCAACATTGGGATGGAGCAATGTTATGATGAATTACGGTAATATGCGGAATAATGGTGTGGAAGTGGCACTAACAGGACAAATTATAAAACAAACAGATTTTAGTTGGTCAGGAGGGCTTAATTTTAGCTATAACAACAATAAAATCACTAAATTATATGTTTCTCAAAATACAGCATATTCATATTACAGTACGACACAGAATCGCGTAGGTAAGGCTATGGGAAGTTTATACAGTATTGATTACGCGGGATTGAGTGAGGATGGTCTTCCGATGGCTAGAAAAGCGGATGGTACTTTAGTCGGAAGTAC
>JAITLW010000171.1 GCA_031277715.1 Sphingobacterium sp.
CGTAATCTTGCCTTAGCTAAAAAGAATGATAAATATGGGGTAGTGGCTATTCAAGGCGATTTTATTTTAGATTTTGAATACGATGAAATCAGTTTTTTAACTGCCGCAGGAAGGTACGCCAGTGAATTTGTTCCCACGGTCTCACTAACGCCTAACGGATTTGGGATAGAAAAGGATGAAAACTTTAAAGCCCGAATAGCGTATGACGCAGAGATGAACGAAAAGCCCTATGTAATAGCTGCAGTAAAAAATGGGCTGAAAGGCATATTCAGCTGGGAGGGAAAACCTATTCTGCCGATAGGGAAATATGATGCTATAGATCGGCGCTATTACAACGGGAAAAGCTTCTATCTAGTAGAAAGTAAAGGTAAAATAGGAATCACGGATCAAAATGGAAAAGAGATTTTACCAGCAATCTATTCTTTGGATGGTTCTTATCAGTTTTCCAAAAGGGCAGTTGAATACCAATATCCACTACTAGATCGCTATATATCCTTTTCAAATGGTAAAAAAGGAAGCAGTTATCAAGAAGAGATTGGATTATTTGATTTAGAACTGGAGAAAATAGTCATTCCTGTAGCGCCACAATCTATTGATATAAGCAGCGCCGAGCGTATACTCGTCCGTAAGCATATAGAAAACTACGAAACTGCATTTTATACATATGCTATACAGCAGGATAAGATGGATACTTTGCCTGAGAATATTGTGGAATGCCACCTGTTGGCGGATCGGTTTTGGTTGCTAGAAATGAAAAATAAACAGTACAGACTCATCGATTTTGAGAATAAACTCATCTATGAGAATCCCGATTGGAATACAAATCCATCCTATTATTTGCTTCGATTTCCAGAATATAATACAAAGAACTACGGTGACTTCTTTCACGGTCTAAAGAAAATATACGGTAAAGAGGGAAATCTGTTTATCAACGATAAAGGGGAGGAGAAGCGTTTTGAAGGAGTAGATCAGGTGGATGCTTTTTACGAAGGGTATGCGCTGGCCGCGAATAAGACACAGGGTAAAGGCGAAACCAAACCTACCTACAAATATGGAATCATAGATCTACAGGGAAATATTAAAGTACCGTTTGAGTATGCGTCCGTATATGCGATGGGTACAGCAGGAGAATTTTTACAGGTACAGAATGATGATAAATACGGTCTTTTTGACCGTAAAGGCAACACGGTTCTTGAACCCATTTATAGTACCATAGAATTCACTTCGAGCTATCCCAACATTATCATCGCAAAGGATGAGAAGTACGGGCTAGCAGACAAAACGGGGAAAATTGTAGTTGCTCCGAAGTATGATCGCCTACGGAGAAACTACGATGGTATAGATAAGACATGGCCCCTTCTTGTACAGGAAGGAGATTGGTATTACCTTATCGACCAGCACGGAAATCGAAGCCTTGTTAAATCCAAAAACGAAGACTAACGCTATTGTCAACAACCTGCTAAAATTTCTTATTCAAGCTGAGTGCGGTATCCATGGCGCCATGAATAAACCCGTACCCATTTTGGGGATGCATGGCTTCTCCGATAAAAAATAAAGTGTCCTTTACCGGTTCTACTGCTACAATCCGAGCATTGCCTTCATCTGGTAGTGGAAAGCTATAAGCTCCTTCAATAAAAGGTTCGTTACCCCAATCCTGGAATACACTGCCTACGATATGGGACGAGAGGTTTATCTTCGTGATTTTGGAAAGCTCCTTTATGACATTTGTTCGATAGGTCATGGTATCGTTATAATATGCCGTTGCAAAATTTCCCATCAGGAGTGATACTATGGCATAATAAGGGCCAACTTTTTGTTGAAGATAATAAGGCGCGTAGCGGTTGTTAAAAGTGCCATTGGATAATATACTCCTATCAAAAAATATAAACATTTTTAGCCCTTTTCGAATGCCTATTTTATGGAATGCGGCGACTTTCCTCTCGGGAAGACTAGGGGAGAAGGTTAGGCTATTGTTCTGTAGCTGCGAAATAGGGACACTGATGATTACTTTATTACACAGATGGGTGCTCCCTCCCTGAGTACTTAGTTTGACACTGTCTTGCTTATATTCGATGCGATTGATGGGGCTGGACAACTTGATTCGTTCTTTTGGAATATCACTAAAGTAAGATGATATAAAATCATACATAGTCCTATTATTTAGTAGGTAGTCTACGGTATCCGATGATTTCATCTGTCTTATAAATTCCTTGGTAGATACATCTTCGCTCGAAGCTGCTAGGTCGGCGAGTGTGCTATCGATCAGGTTTTTAAGTTCAGGATCTTTAGAGAATGCGTTTATAGTGACCGACAGGGGCTGATCCGTTGGAAAATCTGTGTTTTCTAGGTAAGTAAAAAACTGAATTAAGTTCCGGGGAATATCATTTATTATCTTTTCACCATAAAACAGGGTCGTATTGGTTTCATTATCATCCAGCGTATATTGCTGTCCACTTTGCTTTAGTATGGCCGTCAACGAATTTGCCAGGCCTTTTACATGATGTAGCCATTGCCCTCCAAGATCAATTTTCTCTTCTCTAAAAGTTCCACCTTTCACTCGTCCGCCTATGCGGTTTTGAGCTTCAAATACGGTCACGTCATATCCTTTGGCCAATAACAACTTGGCCATATATAAACCGGATACACCTGCGCCTATAATGGCTATTTTGTTTTCTCTATCTGTTGCCATCGCATCAAGTTTTTGAAGCGGTTTAATTGCCGGCAGTAATAATGCCGGCAAGACTAAACTACTTTTTTTAATAAAATGTCTTCTGTTCATGTTAAGTTGTGTTTATTCAGATGGATACCTGCCGAGGAATTTTCTAGCCCTCAGTACCACCGCCTAGAGCCCGATATAACTCGACCATACTGTTGAGCTTTTCCTGCTCCAGGTTGATCAAATCCAGGTCATTCTGAAGTTTAGCATTCTGCGCTGTGATAACCTCCAGATAGGTTGCCTTACCACTTTTATATAATAATATTGCGTCTTTTGTAGCTCTTTCCAGCGAATTTCCCTTTTCTAAGGTCAAGCGTAGCCTATCGGTGTTACCCCTATAGTTGGCCATAGCGTCTGATACCTCCGCGACAGCCACCATCGTCGACTGTTGAAATTGAATAGCCGCTTTTTCCTGTTCTATGATTGCGGTTTTATAAGCTGTCTTTAATTCGTTTTTTTGGAATAGTGGCTGTGTTATATTGCCTGCCAGATTCTTTACAATAGATCCAGGCATGTCAAACCAGTTTTTGAACTTAAAAGAATTGAGCCCGCCCTGTGCAGAAAGTGTAATCGAAGGATACATCGCTGTCTTAGCCAGGCCCGTTTTTGCATTCAATGAAATGACACGGTATTCCGCGGCTTTCAAGTCGGGGCGGCGGCTCAAAAGATGTGCTGGTATTCCCGAGGAAAATAATTCCTGTGGAGAGACCTTGCTCAAACCTGTTGTCCGATTTACCTGTCCAGGGTATTCACCACATAGTATTTGCAGTGCATTTTCCTGCACCGTGATAGATTGATGCGAGAGAGGAATGATAAGTTCGGCGGTCTTCTTTTGTGCTTCGGATTGTTCTAATGCCAAAGAATTGATCTCCCCAGACTCGTATTGTAGGCGCATTATGCGCAGGACCTCTTCACTGAGCTGTACATTTTCCTCCGCTATTTTTAGTTGTTCATCTAGAGCGACCAATCTGTAATAGGCTTGTGCGACCTGCGCAATGATGCGCGTTTTCAAAGCCTCAAAGTTTTCCTTCTGTGCAAAATACTGAGCTCGCGTATCCGCCTTGTATAGTTTTGATTTTCCCCAGATATCGGCCTCCCAGGATATCCCCAGGTTAACGCTATAATCGTCCATATATTTTGTGCCCAGAAATTGTTCCGACATAGAACCATTCATACTGTTTTTGGAAGGCCATCCGCGACTGCCACCGATTGTAAGATTGGCGGTAGGAAGCAAGCTTAGTTTTGCTTGCTTCATCGCTAGATCCAATTGATCGATTGTCCGTAGAGCAACTTCCACATCATGGTTGTTCTCTAGGGCCTTATGGATGAGACCGACTAGACGCTCATCTTTGAAAAACATAGGCCAAGGAAGAGATACCGTATCTGCTGTCAGTGTCAGTTCACTTCTGTACTGTTCCGGAAGCTCTAATTCCGGGCGTGTATATTTTTTATGTGTAATAGCGCAGGAACCTAAAAAAAGGCTAGCTCCCAAGCTAAGAAAAAGTACTCTTTTCATTTTAATTGTCCTCCTCATTATTGACCTGTTGTTTGTGGTGTTTAGGACCGGATACTTTCTCCTGTAGATATTGAAACAGGACATAAAGAACCGGAATAACAAATACACCGAGTACAACACCACTCAGCATACCCATGGCCGCACTGATACTTATCGAGATATTACCAGCGGCCATTCCTCCTGATGAAAGCATCAACGGAATCATACCTGCGATAAAGGCTAAAGATGTCATCACAATAGGGCGAAGACGTGACTGTGCCCCTGCGATAGCCGATTCTACTATAGAAAGCCCGGTTCTGCGGCGCTGTACGGCAAATTCTAC
>JAITLW010000181.1 GCA_031277715.1 Sphingobacterium sp.
CATGGCAATGTAGAAGAATGGTGTCTAGATTATTATGGCGCTTATAGTGATAATGTGGCATTAGATCCCGGAGGCTATAAAGAGGGTGTATATCGTGTCACACGGGGGGGAAGTCATAATACACCTGTTGAATTTCTTCGTTCAGCAAATAGGAGTGCACTTATACCTGAAGATAGAACGATGTTTACGGGATTCCGAGTGGTAGAAGTGAGGACAGATACTAAGCTTACCTTTCAAGAAAGTCAGAGCGTGAATACGCCGAGCAATGCTCCAAAGAAGAATTGGAGTATAATGCAGAAGCCGGTCTTTGAGGAACCTATCTCTTTTGTGAAAACAGATTCATTAGGTATACAAAAAGGACTGTTTTATCATAACCACTGCCCAGCGGTCACCTGGACACCAAATGGTGATCTATTAGCTGTTTGGTTTTCTACAGAAGATGAAAAGGGACGCGAAATGACAGTCCTGTCAAGCAGATTGAAGGAGGGTACTACTAGTTGGACCTCACCGTCTCTATTTTTTAATGTGCCGGATAGGAACATGACCGGTTCTTCCCTTTTTTATGACCAGGAAGCAGACGTGATTTATCATACGAATGGTGTCGAAGCCGCAGGGACATGGAAGAATTTAGCTCTTGTACTTCGGGAGAGCAGGGATAACGGTTTTACATGGACAAGTCCCGTTTTTGTAAATCCTGAGCATGAGGTCGGTAATCAGGTTATCGCTGGAATGTTTAAGACAGCCAAAGGTTATCTAGTACAGGTCTGTGACGCGACGCCAACGGTACGGGGAGGGTCTATTTTACATATCTCCAAAGACAAGGGCAAGACCTGGTCTTCATCGGATAAAAATCGAGATCTAATTCCTCAATACAGCGAGCATGGAACAGGGAATAAAATCGCTGGTATCCATGCAGGAGTTGTTGAGTTGAAAGATGGAAGACTACTGGCATTAGGACGCGATGACAATATCAAGAAGGACGGTAAGGACTATATGCCGATGAGTATCTCGGATGATCTTGGCGGGACTTGGAGATATGCTGCGAGCGAGTTTCCTCCTATATCAAGCGGACAACGCTTAATTCTTAAAAGGTTGAATGAAGGAGCATTATTGCTGATTTCATTTACAGATGGCAGAATTGACGTCGAACATCGGCAGGGAATGCCGTTTATGGGGCCGGAAGGAAGCTATATCGGTTACGGAATGTATGCGGCAGTATCCTACGATGAAGGGAAGACATGGCCTATCAAGAAGCTCCTAACCGATGGTAAAGAACGTTACCTCTATGGTGGAGCATTTACGGGACATTTTAAGATGGATCAATATCATGCAGAACCTAAGGGCTACCTCGCGTTGACACAGACACCGGATAATATTATCCATCTCTTTAGTAGTGCGTTGCACTACCGTTTTAACTTACAATGGCTAACACAATAATTAAATCTAATAAACCCAAATTATCATGAAAAAATGTTTTTTAACGACTCTAGGAATCGCTTCAGCGATACTTATTTCAACTAATATAGTTTTAGCACAAGCAAAGAAAATCACCCAGGGCAACTTGGTAATATATAGGATTGGAGATGCCAATTCCAGTGGTGATATCAATAGTGATAAAGCCTGTCCGATTTACCTGGACGAATATAAGCTTTCAGCTGATAAAGCTGATCTGGTACAATCTATCGCATTACCTTCAGACAAAAGCGGTGCAAATAGACGAATTACAGCTATCGGAAGAGACATCCTTTCGGGATGGATCAGTCTTTCTGATAACGGAAAGTATATCGTGGTGCCGGGTTATGATGCCCCACTAGGGGAGACTGTTGTCAATAAGTCATCGGCAGTAGTGAATAGAGTCGTTGCTCTTGTCGATATTGATGGCAAAGTGAATTCTGAAACTACGGCAAACAATCCATTTAGCGAAAATGCATACCGTAGCGCGGCTTCTATAGATGGGACAGATGTATGGATGTCCGGGGGAGGTGTCGCAGGAAATGGAGGCCTTTTCCATTTGACTAAGGGAACTAATCAAGGTACACACATAGGAGGAATGAGTATTCGGCAGATTCGATTTTATGCAGGCGATTTATTCATGGGGGACGGGGCACGTCTCTATCGTGTCAGTGCGAAAAATAGTACAACACCGGGAACTAAGTTTGCGAATATAACAGGAGATCCCCGCTTTAAAAATGGGACGGGTTTCATAATCGTTAACCTGGCCGGGAAAGACCAGCCGGCAAAGAATGTCGCTTATGTAATGACATTTCAGGAAGGGATATTTAAGTATTCGCAGGTAGGTAATAAGTGGGTTTTCAATGGTGAGTATACTGACTTGAAAAATCTGACTGGTGTCGAGGCTAAAGAAGAAAATGGCAAAGCTAAGCTATATATAATCTCAAGCGCCAATACGCGAGGTGGAGATGGTGTTTTGTATGAGATAGTGGACATGTCTGGTCATAATGAAGGTATTAATATGGGAGCATCCAAGGTGTTGGCAAAGTCCAATACAGGACAGACGTTTAGAAGTCTCGTATGGGCACCTAGTAATTAACCAAAGGTGCATATGAAAAATTGGAGAAAGATAGTTGTGCTCTTTCTAGGGATTTTAGGCACAATTGTTCGTAGCCATGGACAAGAGCCCTCCTATACGGGAATAGACATTGTTGTTCTTGATAATCAGGATGCCTTAATTCAGCAAAGTGCAACAGTACTTTCTGAAGAGATTGCAAAAAGGTCCACTGTAGCTATTCGGATGGTGTCGAAGCCTGAGTCATTCAAGAAGGGAGTGCTAACGATTTTTGTCGGTACAGAAAAATCGGCAAAAGCAAGAGTAGAAGGAAGCAACCAGGAATTAGATGCTTTACCAAAGATCGGTAAAGACGGCTTTAAGGTGAAAAAAAACGACAAGCGAAATACATTACTTATTATCGGACATGATAGTAGAGGCTGTCTATATGGTGTGGGGCATGTACTTCGTAAGATACAGATGAAGGATAAGAATGTCGATTTAGCTTTGTTAAAGGCAATTTCATCTACTCCCAGCAAACCGATACGTTCTCAAGGGCTGCATATCCATAGAAAAGGAGTAAACGAACCTTGGGGGATAGCTTACTTTGAGCAGTATGTTCGTGATCTGGCTTTATTTGGTATGAATGTCGTGCAGCTTTCTACAGATATCACAGCATCACAGATAGCGGCAAGCAAAAAATACGGTATGGAAGTCTGGCTGTACGATCCATGCGATAACAACAACAAAGCAAATGGTTACTATACGACAGAGGAGGGATTGAAATTGCAACTGGAACGTAGAAGAGAACGTTTGGGAAAACTGCCCCATGTTGATGCGATATTTGTTCCCGGGGGAGATCCCGGGACCCTGAAGCCAGCGGAGTATTTTGGCTACCTTGACGTTCTGAAAGGATTGTTGAATGAAATACAGCCTAAAGCAAAAATCTGGGTGTCGATGCAATCCTTTCATATGACGCAGGAGTGGGTAGATACTTTTGTCCATAAAACCAATGAGAGAAAGGAATGGCTGGGTGGTTTTATTTTTGCGCCTTGGGGCAAGGTACCGATGTCCGAAATGCGTTCATATCTGCATCCTTCAGTCCAGATGGTAACTCTACCGGATATTTGTCATCCGATGAACTCACAGTATCCAGTTCTTAATCTGGATATGGCTTTTGCTATGACTTATGGAAGATCCAGTATTAATCCGTTGCCCGCCATGCAAAAGCACATCCATAATCTGTACAGCGATTTAAACGCAGGAAGTATCACTTATTCCGAAGCAAATTATGATGATTTGAATAAGTTTATTTGGAGCGACCAGGAATGGGATGCCTCTACAGATGTACGGGTGACATTACAAGATTACGCACGGTTATTCCTAGGTATACAAGATGTAGATCTATTTGTAAGGGGGGTAGAAGGCTTAGAAAAGAACTTTGATGGTCCACTTATAACTAATTCGTCGACTATTAGTCAGACCCTGAAGCTTTGGCAGGATCTGGAGAAAACAGTAGGTAAAGGAACGTTGGATAATCCAAGATTTCAAATGCTCTTGTTCAAGGCATATTATGATATGTATCAGAGTGTAAGGCTGGTCTATGAAACAGAGTCGGAAGCCCTGGCGCTAGGCGAACTAACTAAAAATAAAGAGCTTGGAATCGAGACTGTAATCAGTAATGCAAAGCGTTTTCTCCATAGACGTAATGTGGATGAATTATTTAACAGTTATAAAAATAAGTGTCATCAAATCTATAGCGCCAATGCTAAAACAGGAACGTTGAATATTGGAGATAATTATCGGTGGCTTATGGAAATTCAGCCCATGTCGAGTTCTCGAAATATTGATTTTCCATTAAATAATAAGGAATGGCTACTGGATCAATTCAGTAAAATTGAAAGTATGTCGTCCGAAATAGAGCAAAGGGAGGCATTGGGTAAAATTGTAAACCGTACCTCCGTCGGCAGTCAGGAGTATTATGATAATCTAGGTTCTCCGGAATCATTAATGCGAATTCAGGGTTTAGAAAATTGGGCTACCGATCCGGGCACTCTTAAAACGCCGCGTGTTTACTTTGGAAGTACGGAAGCTAAAATACCATTGGCCCAAAGACGCCAAATTTCGGGTTTATACGACACACCGGTCACTGTTAGGTACGATAACCTGGACAAAGGTAGTTCCTATATTATTCGTATAGCTTATGGAGGTGTGTTCAAGAACCAGAAAATCCAATTGGTAGTGGATGGACACACGTTGCACGACTACCAGGTTCCTGACAAATCACGTATATACGAGTTTGAAATTCCGAAAAAACTAACATTAGATGGGGGGATCAACCTCACATGGAAAGCAGAGGAAGGACAGACGATATCTCAGATAGCCGAAGTTTGGATTCTGAAAAAAAAGGATACAGTACTATAAGTATGAAATAAGATAAACTCACAAATAGCGTATCCATGAAATAGTAACCGATTCGCCGGCTGGCGGATAACCAAGTAATTATTTACATATGAAATATCCATGTAGTACAGGCTGGACAAAGACGAGTGAAAATACTTTGGATATTCCATATGACCGTTAAAAGACAAATTATTTACATATGAATATGAGAATAAAAACAGGAATATGTAGTTATACTATTTTAGGTGTACTGCTCTGCTTTTTTTATGCGTGTAAAAAAGACAAGGATGTCGATTTAGTCGCTAAAGAAGGACAATCGCTAGAACAAATAGTCTATGCTGATGATATACAAGGGACAGATGAAGTGTTCTTTGCAACAACGGGGGAATGGACCTCTAGTATTGCGCAGACTTCTGATTCGAATGAGCCAAATTGGATTTCCACCTCTTCAGACCATGGTATTGAAGGAAGCCATATCGTGCGGATAGATTTGAAACGCAATCGTACCGGGCAACGTCGGTCCGCAGTCATTACATTCTCGAGTGGTAATTCTAAGTTGCTTGTGCGTGTCACTCAAGAAGCGACTTTGGAAAATGGAGAATTTCCTCAGGATGGGCCTGATATCGTTGTGGATGATGAAACATTACTGAGTCAAACCATTGAAGGTAATATAGAAAATGCCCTTCCTGTTACTTTTACCACGAGCGGTCCGTGGAATGCGAGAGTAGAGGATGCTGATTTGACAGGTGTTCCGAGTTGGATCCGTCTTTCTCGTTACGAGGCAGGGAAGGGAACGCATACCTTGCAGTTTATGTTGCAGCAAAATATTTCTGAGGAAGAACGTTTGGCATTAGTGACTATACAGAGTGGTGATTCTGAAATTCGGATTGTGATTACACAGAAAGGAGCAGAACCAACAACAGGTACCGTCACCGACGTGGAAGGAAATAGCTATCCAACTAAGCGCTTTGGGAATCGATGGTGGATGTTAAAAAACTTACAGACGACTAGATATAAAGATAATATCGCTATTGCGAATGCAAGTACTAATGCGGGATGGAATGCCATCACCTTTGATGCTATTGGTGGATATAGCACACGGATCAACACACCGTTTATATACTACACATTTGGTGTGGTCAATACAGGGAGGTTATGTCCTGAAGGGTGGCGTGTTCCAACAGAAAGTGATTTAATAGAGCTGTTCGACTATGTGAAGACTACGTATGGAGGTGGTACGAGCTTTCTAAAAGAACTGGCTGATAATAACAGTGGAATCGCAGATAATTGGACGGGCAGTAGTACTGTTGGCGCTATCGGTAATAACGCCGCTGCAACAAATAATGCGAGTGGGTTTAGTATGGCAGCAGTACGGCATCGTAATGCAGGTACCGCAGGCGGAGGTGACGGTGCATTTTCCGGTAGCGGTCAATATGCAGGTCTATGGACAGCAACATCTAGTTCGGCTAATAATGCCCGGGTTTTTATCCTGCATTATTCCTACCATTCAGGTACTACTAATTATTTACAGGGAGCTTCTAAATCGACAGGGTATTCGTGTCGTTGCGTTAGGGATTCTTCGAAGTAGATAAGTCATTTTATCCCTATACTATTTATGATGTAGTATAGGGATAGCAAAACATAGAATATGATGAATAAACAGTTTTTTATTTTACTTTATAGTTTTTCTTGTTGGGTTTCCCTACTGAATGCGCAGGAATATCCAAACTTTCGATGGATTGATTTTCAGGCTGACAAAACTGTCGTTGTACAAGGGCAGGGGTGGGGAAATGACGTAGTAAATAGGTTCGATCGGCTTCCCGGAATTTATAAGGATTCCGTAAGGCAGGACGTATGGAGGCTTTCCAGAAACTCTTCCGGGATTTATGTTGATTTTACAACCAACAGTGATAGCCTTGTGCTGGAGTATAAATACGGAGGCAAAGAATCCTTGAAGAATATGTCTTCGATAGGCGTGTCAGGAATGGATATGTATGCCAAGATGGCCTCGGGTAGATGGATTTGGGTGAAAGGAAAATATGTTTCCTTTGAGAAGGATAAAATGCAGTTACTATTTGATGGTTTAGGTAATGATAAGGTGTTGTTTTATCGTTTGTACTTCCCTTTGTACAATACTATCTCTGATTTTCAATTTGGAATTAGGCGTAACGCGAATATCATATGGAAGTCTAATTCCGAAGCGCCAATTATTATTTATGGAACTTCAATCGCCCAAGGGGCCTCTGCATCCCGGGCTGGACTGTCGTGGAGCGCTATTCTGGGCCGAGAGACTCGTAGTCCCATTATTAATCTTGGATTCTCCGGAAATGGAAGGCTGGAGAAGGAGCTGGTCGATCTGATTGCGAAAAAGAAAGCTTCAATCTATATTATTGATTGTTTACCAAATCTTGTCGCATTTAAAGATGAAGATGTTTATCAACGACTGGTATATGCATTGAACAGGCTAAGAATGGAAAATCCCACCACTCCAATAATCTTTACCGCGCATGCTATCGCAACAATTGAATTGGTCAATGATGCATCGCAAAAAGATTATGAGCGGGTAAACCGTAATTTTAACAGATTTATAAAGGACCAGGTAGAAGGTAAAGATAGTAATGTCTACGTTTTGAAAGCAGAAGAGATTAATTTAGGCGTTAATAGTACTATCGATGGAGTTCATCCTTCCGATCTAGGTATGACACAATATGCAGAGGCCTATCTGCGATTAATAAACAGGATTACTGCACTAAAAAAATAACCAACCTATAAATATGAATATACTAAAAAGCTTAATAGACGGTAAACATAGAGAAGGAAGGCGGAAATTTATCCGGCAGATTGTTCTTTCCTCATTTGCACTGACATCTGGTCGTGCCTTAATGTCGTGTACTAAAGGAGGCAGTGAGGAAGAAGATATCTTTATACCTGAACCAACACCTGTTGAAACGGATCCTCAGGTGAGTATCAGCAATGGGTTATTTAACCAAAGTAAAAAGGATGATTTAGGGTTGCAGTATTTGGATGGTACAGAGCAGATTATGGTGTTCCGTCCTGATCAGCCGTTGGATATGAAGTTTAATAACCATCCGCAGCTTGTGGAGTTCAAGGGTAAGTTGTACGCGACATGGGTGGGGCATCCCTTACATGAAACGAGCGAAATCTCTTATGTGTACTACAGTTACTCGTCCAACGGGACGACCTGGGAAAAACCGATACAGGTTGGACCTGCGAATAGAGCAAGTGGAGGCTGGCTTACAGACGGGAATCAGTTACACTGTCTATTGATTGCTGGAGATAAAGCTAATAAAACATCAATTACAGAGTATTGCTCTTCTACTGACGGGATAGCTTGGACAGAGCCAAAAGTATTGATCCGGAACGCTGCCCCTAGTGAGAGCGCGAGAAGACTGCCTAATGGGCGTTATATTATGATATGCCATGGTTTGGGTACAGGTGCTTTTAAAGAGGTTCGGGGAACGCGGATTATGTATTCTGATTCGAAGGATGGACTTTCTGATTGGAAGCAAGCTCTATTACCAGACTTGCCTGATTATAATGTCAATAGCAATGAAAAAGTTGCACGCGCTGTCGAGGCTAGTTTTTTTGGACGATTGGAAGGAGAGCTGGTTATACTTTTTCGGGATTTGTATTTTGATGCGGCACCACGTACATGGAAATTGTTGGCCGCGGTAAGTCAGGATAATGGGGCGACATGGTCGAAACCGACATTGACTAATATCCCTGATTCAGATTCCATGCAATGTGCTGGAAATCTCAGTGGTTCTGTCTCCTATTTTGTCAATAACCCAGTCCCTACGAGAAGACGTGTTCCCTTGACGGTTACATTAAGTAAAAACGGTAAGCTATTTAACAAGTCATTTTTGCTACGCGATGTTCCGCAACCAAGACGCTATGATGGAATAAGTAAAACTGAGGGCTATAGCTATCCAGGAAGCTTCGTCTGGAAAGGCTATTTGTATGTCGCCTACGCTACAAATAAAGAAGACGTTGAGATTACACGGATTGCAGTAGATAAACTGATTGCTCAAGTTTAAGTGCTAGAAGGAGATTTATTGGGGTAGTAGAGAGATACTGTAAAGAAAAGCCGGGGTATAAGTTGGTATACCCCGGCTAGCATCTTATTTTCGACAGGGAGGAGACTAGAGTTTTGTGGATTCTTCCTCGTTGTCATCGGCCAGTTTTTCCGTTTCGTTTTCAAGGATCACGTCCTCTTTTCTTCCGCTTATCTTTTTCCATAAGAAGCTAAAACCACCGACCACACCGATAGCTATCACTTTCCAAAATTTTAGTATTGCGGCGAAAAAACCTGTTTTTGCTAAAATTTTTCCTGCTACTAAGCCACCAACTGTCCAAGATGCAATCTGGTCGCCATCGGTGTAATCCTCATATCTATAGCCCTCGTCAAATTTGACGCTAGCAAGCAATTGATCTACATTTTTATTAACCTCTGGAAGTTCGTTCATCGAAGCGACAGCGTTAATGAGGTATATTCCTTCTCTTCCTAAAATGCGCAAGTTATAATTGAGTGTGTTGGCGCTATCTCCATCAAATTTTATCTCTTTTGCCCAGTGTAGTACTTTTTTGTTGTTGTCATAATATGGTGTCGAAGCCCAGCCAACCAATTCAATCGAACCGTATCCAGCACCTAATCTTTCTTGGTTCTCAGCTAATATATCTTTTTTGTTGGAAGCGAGGAGATCGTCGTAGTTGATGGTGTTAGCATCATTATCGTTAACATACCCCATAGGGTCATAGCTTATCGTAAAACCCCAGGAGTGATCGTCCAGTACGCCGATATTTGTAGGAAATAGCATGCCTATAATGCTGTTGTCTTCTGGATTGCCCCATAGATCACTGAGTACATAGCTGCTTTGTTCTTTGTCTAAAAAATGAAACCCCTTAGGAACGATTAGGGTGCCGTGGCCTTCTTTAAGTTTTATAGTGCCAGTTTGATATTTTAGAGATTGCTCTATTTCTTTGATAGCAATTTCTGTAGAATCAGGTGATTCTGCATATACACAT
Source organism: Sphingobacterium sp. (assembly GCA_031277715.1). Classification (GTDB taxonomy): domain Bacteria; phylum Bacteroidota; class Bacteroidia; order Sphingobacteriales; family Sphingobacteriaceae; genus Sphingobacterium. The sequence goes on from JAITLW010000181.1 coordinate 9,956, forward strand.
ACAGCTAAAAGTAGTGTAAAGATTGTAAGTAAATATTTGTTCATATGAATTTTGAATTAAAAATCTCCGAAGGTACAAAAAAGTAATGGATTATCTTATTTCAGAGATTTTTGTGAATTATTTCTGTCTTGTTTGCGGTTTCTTTTTAGGCTATTGATAAGTGCGTAAGCGTTTTGTTAAAATAATGCTATTTTTGCGGTATGTTAATTAGGATTAATAAAACGGTCATAAGCTGGTAATAGAATTAATCACTATAGAGTAAGTTTATCACAAAATAAATAAGTGAATAGATGAAAATTTGGCAAAAAAATATAGATGTTGATTCGTTTGTAGAGTCTTTTACGGTAGGTAACGACCGGGAGATGGATCTACAGTTGGCCGAGGCTGATGTGTTAGGCTCTTTGGCACACACACGTATGTTGCATAGCATCGGGCTGATGACTGCGGAGGACCTTCAGGCTGTTCAGCAGGAATTGAAGAAAATTTACCAAGAGATACAGGACGGTTCATTTATAATTGAAGACAGCGTCGAAGATGTGCATTCTCAGGTGGAGATGATGCTTACACAGCGTATAGGCGAAGCCGGAAAGAAGATACATTCTGGACGTTCCCGCAATGATCAGGTGCTCGTCGATCTGAAGCTCTATTTTAGATCCGAGATTAAAGCGTTATTTGATGGTACAGAAGTACTGTTCAAGCAATTGATTTCCTGTAGCGAGCGGTATAAAAACGTGTTGATGCCAGGGTATACACATCTGCAGATCGCTATGCCATCTTCTTTTGGTCTTTGGTTTGGAGCATATGCTGAGAGTTTGGTCGATGATCTACATTTGTTGAAAGCCGCCTGGACGGTGAGTAATAAGAACCCTTTAGGCTCTGCCGCGGGTTATGGCTCTTCTTTTCCGTTGAACCGGACGATGACCACCGAGTTACTAGGTTTTGAAGACCTTAATTACAATGTCGTATACGCACAGATGGGAAGGGGCAAGACCGAACGCATCGTAGCACAGGCGATGAGTTCAATAGCAGCTACGCTGGCCAAATTTGCCATGGATGTGACGTTGTACATCAATCAGAACTTTGGCTTTATCTCATTTCCTGCGCATTTGACAACAGGTTCGAGTATTATGCCACACAAGAAAAACCCCGATGTATTCGAACTCATCCGTTCACGCTGTAATAAGATACAGGCTTTGCCCAACGAGATAGCGATGATGACGACCAATCTGCCTATGGGATACCATCGGGATCTGCAGCTGTTAAAGGAAAATTTGTTTCCGGCTTTTCAATCCTTGAGCGATTGCTTGGAAATAGCAACCTTTATGTTGGAACATATCTCGATAAAGGAAAATATACTGGATGATCCGAAATATGACTACCTATTCAGTGTAGAAGTTGTTAATAATGAAGTGCTGGAAGGTATACCATTCCGCGAAGCGTACAAAAATATTGGTCTCGCTATTGAGGAGGGAACATTTAAGCCAGAAAAGGAAGTACAGCATACGCACGAAGGCAGTATAGGTAATCTGTGCAATGATCAAGTCGAGCGTATGTTTGAATCGGTAAAAGCGGCGTTTGGTTTTGAAAAGGTCGAAAAGGCACTGAATGATTTATTGAAATAGAATTTTGAACTAAACATAGGAATCCCTGTCTGAGCAATCGGATGGGGATTTTTTGTGTTCCAACAGATTTTTTTTTAGTTAAAAGTGTGTTAAATGTTTTATGTTCAGTTCTTTGTGTTTGTTTTTGGCATTTGCGTTGCGATATAATCAGTAATGTATTTAATTAATTTTATTGGTTATGAAAACCTTAAATTCAATCCAAAAATTAGCAGCATTGGCTGCTGTCGTGGCTACTTTAGGACTAGGTAGTGCTCAAGCTCAAACAGCAAAAACTGTTGAAAAACCAGCTCGCAAAACGGAAGTAAAAGCTCCTGGCGAACAACAGACTAAGAAAACAGAAAACAAGGCGAAAGAAGCAAATGCTTCAGCGACCAAAAAAGAAAGTCAACCAAAAGAGACTGCAAAAAGTACGGGTACTAAAGCAGTAAAGGACGTTAAAAAAGAAGAGGCAGTTAAAGCCGATCAAAAGACAAAGACCGAAAAGAAAGTTAACAAAACACAAAGTCCTAGCGTAAAGGCTGCGGGACAAGATAAGCTGACTGGGGAAAAACACAATGGCCATCCTGTCTATGAAGGACCTAAAGGAGGTAAATATTATATCAACGAAAACGGAAATAAAACCTATATCAAATAGGCGTGATTAAAACAATACTTAGGGCCTTGAGATAGGTGCTATAGCTTTGGTTTATCTGTCGAAGCGCGTTTCGAAGCCTAACTGATTTATTCAGTTAGGCTTTTTTGTTTCAATGTTTTATTGTACGTTTATAAGGATACCTTAATTATAAGGAGGAAATAGGTTTTTTATATTGGTGAATATTATAAATATTTGATAATGATTATGTCATGTAATAAATGGGTATGGGTAGTGTTAGTCATTGTTCTTTCTGCATGTGAAAGTAAGAAAGAACAGTTTTTACCTTCTCCAATAATAGATACTGTAATTGTAAATGAAGACAAGCTTACTTTGCATGTTAGATATTTCAATCTTTATGATCGTAGCAAAAATGAAATTGAAATAGACGGAGAAAAAGTACCCTATGAAATTGACCGTGAGAAAGGAAATACATTTGTTGTACCCGTAAAGGAGAGTGTCTTCAATGACTATATATTCGCACGGATGATAACTTTTTCAAATTCGTTTGGGAGTACGCAGAAGCAGATATTTAGTCCTGAATATCCCGTCATTAGGGAAATCATTCCGAAAAGGGCTTATCCTGGTGATACGATTACTATTGAAGGGAATAACCTTCATTTTAAAGAAGATCTTTCTATTTTATTTCCGACTTCCAATGGAAATTATATCGTAGGCAAGATTGTTTACGGTGACAATTATACCCTGAAAATAGTAGTTCCTGAGGGTGCGGTTAGTGGAGCTTTGCTCTATCGGAATCGATTGGGTAAGGCTGAAAAGTTCACGGGATTACTAACCGACGACTTTGAAATTAAAATAAAGTAATTAAGATTTGTACTGTTAGGGGAGAAGCCTTTCTTTCCATTTAACAGTCGAATAAAAAGATTTGGTTATCTTTTTATATCCCTATTAAGGGCAATAGGTCTGTAAGGTTATTTGGTTAATTTTCTGTATATTAGGTTTCTATATCCTAAATAATGAGTACTATTGACCAGGTATTACGACCATGTTTGCGTGACGGTAGTTGCTATTCCTTAGCTCCGGCAATAGACAATCTTTATTTTCGCTTTTTGCAGGTAGATGGGGCCACTGGTATTGCCCCAGGGTTGAATGCGGTTTATAGTGAGGTGGGGTCTCTAAAGTGTATAGAGATCAAGGGAAATTTAGCACAGCAGGAACCATTTGAGCTGATGCAGAAAGGAACGGGTTTTTGGTTGGTGTTTCAATATCTGGGTAAGTCTATACTGAACGATGGACGCCTGCATTATCTGGAATCGGCAACCTATCTCGGCGTGGCGAGTCACGGCAATAGTACGATTTTGCAACTGGATCGCGGAAAGAACTGGCTCTTAGTGATTGGTATAGATGGTTCCAGCCTTTCGGATCTCAGGGAAGAGTATATAAATATAGCACAGCTATTCTCCAAAGAAGGTTGGCCGGGCCTGACGCCCCGGCTAATAGGGTATAAGCAGAAGCGCATCTTTGATAAGATACAACAGATTCAGGGGAATGTTTATTCACTTCCTATAGCGATAGCTTATTATGTTAATCAATTAATTTTTCTTTTTGATCAGGAGCTTGGTGCACTGGAAAATAATGCCGCACATCAGGAGGTCGCCCTGTATTATCGGGCTCTGAATTATATAAAAGGACATTTTCTAGAACCGAAGATCCCCCGCAAGGAGATAGCCGATAAGCTATGTGTTCATGAAAGAACATTGACAAGGGCATTTGAACAAAAGAAAGTAACCATTAGCGAGATGATCCAGCTGGTCAGGTTGGATAAAGCTAGGGAGTGGGTACGGCATACTGATAAATCTATTGATGATATAGCGAGGTGTTTGCATTTCGAAGATTTAGATCGCTTTGATGAGGCTTATCATATGTTGTATAAGGTGTATCCGGGAGATGATAGAATCAAACAGTTAAAGGATAAACCAGATGAGTAATAGAAATAATGTAGAGATGTAATTTGCTTTTGCATGGATGTAAATTGGTTTTACATCTTAGTAGAGGTCCCGTACATAGATGTAATTTACTTTTGCATGGTTGTACTTTTAGGAATAATTACTTTGGTACTACTTTTAGATGCGGTTTTGACGGTTTTTTTTAAATGGGACAATAATGTTTTCCATAGGGCAGTTTTTATGTCCCATAACTTTTCGGCTTTTGTGAGTTTCTGTTTACATCTTTGTATCGTTAGCTAACAGGAGTTATAAATTAATGTTTTACAGAGTTTTAAGAAACAAGGTTATGAGAAAACCAACAACAGATTTTAGAAATCTAGATTCAGCACAATTAATCCAGTTTGGAGAAGAGATTGTCAAAAAGATGGAAGAGCACGATACAATTTTTGTGACCCCCATCCCATCATTAACAGCCATCAGTGCTGGGATTGTCGACTTTAGGAAAGCGGTAGCAAATGCAGCATTTAATGATCGCCAGGCTATATCGGCGCGTAAAGAAAGCCGTGCAGAGCTGGAGTATCTGATCAATGAGCTTGCAAAGTATGTCGATACCAAGGCTAGAGGTAATCCGACGATTATTTTGAGTGCAGGTTTTGTGCCGTCAAAAGAAGCGACCTATTCAAATGATTCGAATCCGAAAGCCATAAATTTAAGAGTAGAACCGGCCGGATTGGGAACTATGCGCGTCATCGCTAAGGTCGAGCCTTGGAAGCAGGCGCGGTACTATCAATTTGAATTCCGGAAAAAGGGATCAGAAACGGAGTGGGAAAAAGTACTGAGCACGAAGGCGGTACTGGAGATTAATAATCTGGTCGCATTTGATGAGTATGAGTTTAGGGTCACCTACCTCAGTAAAGATACGAATCCGAATTATTCGGATGTCATTTCCACATTTGCACTTTAGTTTTAGATGGAGATGCCTCTTCATAGTGATGAGGTATCTCCATTTGATGATAAACAAATCATACACAGATGAAAACCATTATAAAGGACCATCCTTTGCGTACGATTATCCTTGACTTCGACTTGGATAAAAAAGCACCGGACTTCGAAACCAAAGCGCTGGATGCCTACTATGATATGCATGATAAAACCTGGGAAACGAAGCAGAATCTCTTCGAACATAAGGACAAGCTTTTTGAGCTGGATATACAGCTTACGGAATCGGAATATATGCTACTGCCGATCGAACAGCAACTGGATTTCCTTGAAGTCGGATTACAAATAGTCGAAGGGGTCGAGCTGCCTCCCTTTGAGGAGGAATTCAGTATAGATGTGGGGGATTTTATCCGAGAGGTCATAGATCATCAACAGAGCATGATCGATTTACATGAGGATCTGGTCACCGAGTGGAGGTGGTTTGACAGTTGGGCAGATTTTATTTATGAACATGAAGATTGGTGCCTGCCCGGACAAAATAACCTGATACATGAAGTATTCCGTCGTTATGAGGAGGTATCTGTAGATATTGTGTCCCTGGATAATGATCAACAGGAGTTTTTTGGTGCACACGGTCAGGTAAGGCAACTTCAAGATGACTATTTTGACTATGGTGATCAGATATTTGCAATGTATGAAAGAATCAAAGAAAGGGCTGAAAAAGCCTATAAAAGAGCCGAAAGGCTACAGGAACATATCGATGAGAAGTTCCCGTTAAAATAAAAGAATATGGGGCTGTCTCAAAAGTCGAACATCATCGTCTTTGCGAGGTAACGAAGCAATCTGATGATGTTAACAATACGGATTAGATTGCTTTGTCGTCATTCTTCCTCCACACAATGGCGGAAAACGACACATTTTAGACAGCCCTATATTTTATTTTTTCTCCCACACCTCGAAGGTATAGTCATAAGCATGCTTTTCGTCTTTATTGTGTTTTTCCTGGCTCACGAGTTCCCATTCCGTAGAAGGTAGCTCCGGGAAGAATGCATCTCCATCAATAGTCGCATGAACCCGGGTCAATAACACGCGCTGTGCGAGTGGAAGCGCCTGCTGATAGATGTTTGCTCCACCGATAATGAATATTTCCCGTTCGTCACGGCAGTAGGTGAGGACATCTTGTAGGCTATTGGCAACGTCTATCCCTGGGTTATTGTATTGCTGATCTCTGGTCAATACGATATTCCGGCGTTCCGGAAGAGGTTTTCCGATAGACTCGAAGGTCTTGCGACCCATCACTATAGAATGGTCTATGGTCGATTTTTTGAAATATTTAAAATCGTTGGGCAGATGCCAGGGCATTTGATTGTCTTTACCTATTGCATTATTTTCCGCAGCTGCTACGATCAATGTTATTTTGGTACTCACGAAGTAAAAATTAAAAAGTAAAAATTAAAAAAGTCAGCACTTCGAAATATTCACTATACCGCTACTGGAGCTTTGATATGTGGATGGAACTCATAGTTCACTAATTCGAAGTCCTCGAATTTGAAATCGAATATATCCTTCACTTCGGGATTGATTTTTAGTTGCGGTAGGGCCTTTGGCTCTCGCGACAGCTGTAGTTCCGTTTGCTCGAAGTGGTTGCTATAGATATGTGCATCGCCTAGTGTATGTACAAAATCTGCGGCTTCCATATCACATACCTGCGCGACCATCATGGTCAAAAGAGCGTAGGAAGCGATGTTGAACGGAACACCTAAGAAGATATCGGCGCTTCGTTGGTATAGCTGACAGGACAACTGTGGCTTTAAGAGGCCTTTTTCCGGTTGAGCCGGAGCGACATAGAACTGGAAAAATGCATGACATGGCGGAAGGGCCATGTTATTGATTTCTGCAACGTTCCATGCTGATACGATGATGCGGCGAGAATCCGGACTGTTTTTCAGTTGATGGATAATTTGCGCTATCTGATCGATATGACCACCGTCGGGCGTAGGCCAAGACCGCCATTGTGATCCATAGACTGGACCTAAGTTGCCGTTTTCGTCTGCCCACTCATCCCAGATGCTCACCCCATTCTCTTTGAGGTACTGGATGTTGGTCTCGCCTTTCAAGAACCAAATCAATTCGTGGATAATGGAGCGAAGGTGCAATTTCTTGGTTGTAACCAAAGGAAAACCCTCTTTTAAGTTGAAACGCATCTGATGACCAAACACACTACGTGTCCCTGTTCCTGTTCTGTCTGTCTTTTCGACCCCTTCTGTGTATACGTGTTTAAGTAAATCTAAATACTGTTTCATGATGTTTATGCTTATTCGTTAAACCGTTAATCTGCGTATTTGCAGATACGCTCAAAGCTAAGGAAATTACAGCTAATGTGCTAAATCGGGATGGTTTATTTTTTGTCAAGATAATGCCTAATAAAGTCTTGCGGAGATACTACAGGCATGTTCGGTAAAGCTGATTTTTGAAAATGTTGATCGTTACTTATGATTACATCCAATTTGTGTTGTAGGGCTGTATAATATAGCATGGCGTCTTCGATATCAGTCATCGATGAGTGTAATGCTGCTAAAACCTGACTGTGTGTCGTATCGATAATCGAAGCAAAAGAAAGTAGTGTTGTCATAATCTCTTTGGTCTTGGGGACACCGTGCGCTTTGGCGATCCAGTAGGAACAAATCTGTATAACAGTAGGCGAGATGAAAGCTGTGAAATTTCCTTTTTCCAGATGGCTAAATATGAGTTTGGCCTCGAGGTAGCCTTTACGCTTTAATACAAAATCTAAAATAAGATTTACATCTAAAAATACTTTAAAAGCCATATTTTTCAGCGTTTTCGGCGGCGTATTGCTTTTTTAAATCGATTTCTTCAGGCAGATTAGCTTTTGGGAGGTCATCGATTAAATCTACGAAGCTATTTTTTTTTGCATCGGAGGTTTCGATAACAGATCTAAAGTATGATTCTACCAAATCAGAGACACTGCGCTGTTTGAGGCTTGCATAGTGTTTTACCTTGTCCAACAAGGTTTCATCAATAGTTAAATTAATTCGCGACTTCATCTTGTTTATATTATCTCTCTAACAAAGATACGTATATATGTGTAGTATGCGTATAATTATATTTAGGTTCTACACAAATCTGATAATCCATGTCTATAAAAATGTGTATTTTTGCGGATTGGGTTTTCCAAATGGCCTACAAAACGGTCGAGTTATATGGATATGAATAAAAAAGTTGCTTTTTACACGTTGGGATGTAAGCTGAATTTTTCAGAGACATCTTCTATTGGTCGTATTTTTAAGGATGCAGGTTACGAGACCACTCCTTTTAATTCGCAGGCAGATGTTTATGTTATTAACACTTGTTCTGTAACGGATCATGCAGATAAGAAGTGTCGTAAGGTGGTGAAGGAAGCGCTCAAACATTCGCCAAATGCTTATATTACTATTGTAGGGTGCTATGCACAGTTGAAGCCAAAGGAAATCTCGGAAATCCCTGGTGTAGATATGGTCCTTGGAGCAGCTGAAAAGTTTAATATTATTGAGCATATCAATGATCTGACCAAACAGGAAAAGGCCATTATTCATAATGGACCTATTGATGAGACCAATCAGTTTGTATCTGCGTTTTCTATCGGGGATCGTACGCGTACGTTTCTGAAGGTGCAGGATGGATGTGACTATTCGTGTACGTTCTGTACGATACCATTGGCGCGTGGTGCATCCCGTTCCGGTAAGATAGAAGATATAGTGAAGCAAGCAGAGGAAATAGCGGCTTCAGGAGTGAAGGAAATCGTATTGACGGGGGTGAATATCGGAGATTTTGGAATCCGTGACGGTAAGCGGCAGGATAAGTTCCTCGATTTGGTCAAAGCTTTGGACGAAGTCGAAGGGATAGACCGTATCCGTATTTCTTCTATAGAGCCGAATCTATTGGCCAATGAGGTAATCGAATTTGTCGCACAATCTAAACGATTTGTACCTCATTTCCATATGCCGTTGCAATCGGGAAGCAATAAGATATTGGCCCAGATGCGCAGGCGCTATAAGCGTGAGCTGTACGCTGAAAGAGTGGCAAAGATTAAAACATTGATGCCTAATAGTTGTATTGGCGTGGATGTGATTGTAGGTTTCCCAGGAGAGAGTCGTGAGGATTTTATAGATACGTACAATTTCTTGAATGAAATGGATATCTCCTATCTACACGTCTTTACCTATTCGGAGCGAGAGAATACGATTGCAGCACAGATGGAAGGTGCGGTACCTGGAGCGCAACGCTCAGACCGTAGTAAAATGCTGCATATTCTGTCTGAGAAAAAACGTCGTGCTTTTTACGAAGAGAATCTTAATGCAGTTGGCGAGGTATTGTTCGAGTCGGATATCAAAGACGGATATATGCATGGTTTCTCCAAAAACTATGTCAAAGTACGTACACCATATGATCCACTTTTGGTGAATGAAATTGTTCCGGTACGTTTCATCTCTATTTCGGAGAATGGAGAGGTGGATGTGGAAGAACTGCCCGAAGTATTGGCACATTAAATTAAATAAAAAGCCCGCATCAGCGGGCTTTTCTTATTTAATTTTCTTGTTGTCTATTTTGAACTCTTCAAATTCTTTGTTCAATCTTAGAAGTTTAAACGTTGAACTGATAAGCTCATTTGTTTCTAACAGTATGGAGAAGTATAGCTTCGTGTTTTTAGGGCTATTCTCTGTCGTACGTATGTGGTCAATCTGCTTATCAACAAGATTATTGATGACTTTTTGAAGCTGATCCCGTTGTTTCATCGTATTATCGATCTTTAGAAATTCACGACGCTTATACATATTATAGACTTCGGCGTACCAATTGCCCAGTTCGTCACCTACTAGACGAAGGTCATTGCCCTGATAATCTTTTAGCGATTTATGATTATTGTCTACGTGGTTGTGTGCATTGGTCGCAATGACGT
>JAITLW010000278.1 GCA_031277715.1 Sphingobacterium sp.
TTATGCCTTGGTCAAATCTACGGATTATGTGGTACAGGCAGGTACAGATATCGATGAGGTGCAATGGTTCAGACTGGATGAAGTCGACGATATGGCTTTCGATCATAAGGCGATATTAGAGCTGGCTGTAGAGCGGCTGAAAGGGAAAATCCGCTATCAGCCGATAGGATTCGAATTACTGCCCGAAGAGTTTACCATGCCTGAACTGCATAAGCTCTATGAAACGATCCTACAACGTAGTATAGATAGAGGGAATTTCCGAAAGAAGATCCTGAGTATGGGGTTGTTGACAGACCATAGTGCAAAACAGGTCGATAGAGGAGCTACAGCCGCTAAAATATATAGCTTTAATAAAGAAAAGTACGAAGCACTGAAACAGTCGGGCTTCTATTTTGAGGTATAGCGATTTGAAGTGAGGATGGTGAGGATGGTGAGGAAATGAAGGAGTAAGGAGTTGGTTGGTATTTAGTACTTAGTATTTAGATTGTAGACTAGGGATACCAAATGATAAGAGCAGAGATTATATAAGAATCTGCGCGTCACTGCGAGCGGAGAGGCGCCTATCCCGCATGTCCCGATCTATCGGGATAAATCGGGAAAGCAGTCTTTATAGATTGCTTTGTCGTTACACTCTCCGATACTCGGAGCAGGCCTCTGCAATGACGAAATATGACGCACGTCACTAGCGCTGTGTTCCGAATCATCGGAGAATATTATAGGGATTGATAGCTAATTTTCAATCCCTACAATATCCCTAACTCCTTTAATACTTCGTCTGTAATGGTAATTCGCGCGGATTGGAAATTCTTATTTTTATCTTCCCGTTTTTTTTGGAGTCGGGTCGCAAAAAAATGAACGTTATCTGCCTTTTCTATATAGCCAACCCACCATCCTGAATCTACACCATGAAACCAACCCCAACCTGTTTTTCCACGTAAGATATAGTCTTCGGTTGTTGTTTTGGTCATCACGCTTTTAAGGATATCGATATTCCGCTGTGAAAAAGGTAGTTGCCCTTTATGGACCTTTACCAGAAATTCAATTTGCTCGCGTGGAGATATCAATAATGGACCGAAATTCCAAAAGTCGGGTTCCTCGGAAACCTCCGCATTGCCATACGCGCACCGCTTTAGGTAGTCCTGATAGTTGCTGCGTCCAATTCTCTTCGACAGCTCTATAAATACCCAACCCGCAGATAATTCAAAAGCTTCCTTGACGGTCATATCTCGATAGATATTTGGACGGTACCCATATACGCTGGTATCTGTAGTGCCTACCCATTTAATGACCTCAAATTGATCTTTGATCACTCCGGTTTCCAAAGCAATAAGTAAGTTGATGATCTTGAAGGTAGAAGCTGGTATAGTCTCCAGCTTGCTATCCAAGCTGTCACTATACAGCCATTGATTGCTTTTGTAATCGTACAAGGTGATGCTGCCCTCAACCTGATGGTTGCTAAAGTGTTGAGCTGATATTTCTTGTGCAAACGCAAGGATAGGAAGTAAGAAAGCAATAAATACTACGGATAAGATACGATGAATCATGACTGCTGTGCCTATAGTTGGGAACCTAAGCTAAGATAGAAGTTTTTGTGGTCTTGCGAATAGAAAAAGTAAAAGATCGCCCGATTTTTTTGTGAAGAGAAAGGTGCTGATTACTTCGCGTCAAAAATATAATGTATAATAATTGTTGCAATGTTGTTGCATTTGAAGTTATTGTTTTTACATTTGCAATATTGTTGCGTTTGCAGAAAGATAAGAATCAAACATTTTATTTATACAACTATGCCAAATTACCACCTTTACCGAATACGGTCTTTTATTGGACTGTGTTGCTTATTATTCCTATTTCCATTTGAAGGAAGTGCTCAAGGCCGGCAAGCCGTACAAGGGCTTGTGACGGAGATCGTGAATGGACAAGTTAGACCAGTGCGCGCGGCTTCTATCGTGCTGCAACCTTATGGATTTACAACGTTCAGTGATACCGATGGTACATTTTCGTTTACTGCAGTGCCGAATGGAGCAGTGCGCATGCAGATTTCATATGTAGGAAAAGTTACTGTAGATACCCTCATACAAATTCCGCTGCGTTCAAGGATAGATATCCTGCTCTCTGATCTTTCCTTTCGCCTACGCGAAGTGGATGTACTGGCACGATCAGTGGATCAAACTAAGGGGTCAACGTCGTATATCGGGCAGAATGCTATAGCGCATTTGCAGGCGAATAGTCTGGCGGATATTATGTCCTTGCTACCAGGTGGACTTACTGCGAACCCAAATCTGACGGGTGCCAAGCAGTTTAATATCCGATCGGTAGCCGATGGTGCTACTGATGCAAATGCCTTTGGAACATCGATTATTATCAACGGCTCCCCATTGTCAAATAACGCAAACCTACAATCGTTATCACCAGTGATGACGGGGGGAGCCACAGGATTGGGCGGCGGTGGAATTCCTAGAGGTGGGATCGATACGCGTAATGTTCCTATGTACAATGTAGAGTCGGTTGAGGTAATCCGTGGAATACCAGGGGCACGATACGGCGATATCGTTTCGGGAGCGGTTATCGTTAATCAAAAGGCTGGTCGGCAACCGTTACTAGTGGAAGCTAACACCAATCCAAATGTATATAGTATTAATGCATCAAAAGGGATGTTGTTAGGTCGGGACAAAGGAGCGCTGAATATCGGAAGTACGTATGCTTACAATGTCAGTGATCCGGTGCAGTCGTACAGGTACTACCAACGCGCCTCTGTAGACGCTCTGTATAGTAATAGCTACCTTTCAAACCGACTGTCGAACACATTAGGATTGACATTGCATCTCGGTCGGGATACCCGTCGACTCAATCCTGACGATGAGATCACCAGAATTAAGTCCTCTGCACAGGAAAATGGGTTCTCTATCCATACCAGAGGAGACTATCGAACAGGAAAGGACTGGTGGAGGGGGCTTGATTATGCAGCAAGGTTATCCTACACGCACAAGAATGGCGACTATCAAGAACAATATACTGCAGCTACATCTGCCTATGGTATGACCTACCTGGATGGTGCTATACTGACCAATCGGCCGGGGATGCGGCTATATGATGTCAAGGGTATGGAGATTACTCGGATACCTGAGGGAGAGGAAAGCAAATATGCGGTTTATCTGCCCAGTACCTATCTCGGTAAGCATCAGGTCGAGGGTAAGGAGCTGAACCTGTTTTTGAATGTGGGAGCGCAATTTTTCAATCGACTGGGAAATACGGCGCACAGGTGGAGTATGGGTGCGGATTACCGTTCGGACGCCAATAAAGGAGCTGGGAAAAGTTTCGCAGACAGCCTTCCGCCATACCGTAATTTGCAATACGTAAACTCAGCTTACCGTAACAGAAGCTACTCGGATATCCCAGCTTTACATCAATTGGGGCTATATGTAGAAGATAATATCGTCGCACGGTTGATGGGGCGTACAGTGAATGTAGCAGCAGGGCTGCGTTACGATTATTTCGGACAGGGGAGGTCGGTATGGGCTCCTCGTCTGAATGCAAATATGGAGGTGTTTCCCGGTATATTGGTGTTGCGGGCGGGATATGGTGTGCTTGCCAAAGGACCTAGCTTACTGTACCTGTATCCTGAGAATGCTTATTTCGACTATGTTAATGTCAACGAGATGGCTACAGGTAGGGACGATGCCGTATTTATGACAACAACACGCGTGTTTGAAACCCAAAATCCGGAACTGAAGATTGAAACAAACGTCAAAAGTGAATTGGGATTGGATTTTAAACTAGGCAAATCCAAGTTAAGTCTCACGGGATTTAAGGAAAGTCGGCATAACGGTTATGGGATAGGGAATACGATACAGTCTTTCAGACCTGTACAGTTTATACAGTACGAACGAATCAGTAGTACCGGTACTGCGTTTAAAGAAATATCTTCTGATGCTGTATTGGCGAAATTTAATAGGCCTCATAACAACAATCGCTTGGATAAAACGGGGATAGAATTTCAACTGGATCTTGCTCGTATCAATAGCATACGTACGCAGTTTGGGGTGTATGGGGCGTACATCCGCCAGAAGGCATACACAGCTGATTATTTTTACTACGATGGGCAAAGTGGTGCCGGAGCAAATAGCCGTACACATATCGGACTGTACGAACCGGAAATGACTCAGGCATATGACCGGTCATTGGTCTCGACATTGAAGATGGTACATAATATTCCTAAGATAGGGCTAGCGGTTACACTGACTGCCGATATTATCTGGAATGAATCCGACTGGACAGTGTACGGCAATGATTCTATTCCGGTAAAGTATATCGATAAGAACGATGGACAGGTTTATAATTTTGATTTAGAAAAACGCGATAACCCAGCGTTTAAAGCCTTGTTAAGACCCGTAGCCCGCACTACGGAAACGGTGGAAAGCTATCCGCCAATGGTGAATTTTAATATCAATCTGACAAAGGAAATAAAGGATTTTATGCGGGTTTCATTCTTTGCCAATAATATGTTCCGCTACCATCAGGTGGTGCGTTCCGATAGGGTTCGTTCGGATTACTACCGTCGAAATATTCCATTCTTTTTTGGGTTCAAAATGGGGCTCTATTTATAATAATCTATACAACAATGAAAACGCAATTATATATGCTATTAAAAGCAGGTGTCTTATTATCGGCCATGACCATAATATCCTGTGCAAAGATTAATACGGCTCTAGAGACAGATGATATCAAGTACATCCAGTTGGAGCTGGAGGCGCTCCCCATGCTTGCAGATATCAAATCTACGGCTGGTCTAAAGGTGGTATTGGAAAACTATACCGAAAAATACCGTATCGAACGTGAACTGAATGAAGGAACGACGAAAATTGATAGTATCATACCAGGGCGTTATAGTATCACGATTTCAGGAGAACTGGATAATGGCGGAGACCGCTTTTTTTTGAATGGGAGTCTCCCCAACTATATGTTGTTACCTGGCAATGAAAGGGTACGGGTGAATGTGGATGGTGCTAAGGTGGGACCGCTTGCTTTTAGTGAAATCTTTTATGCCGGAACTTCTCCATTTTATTTTAGGAACCAATTCTACGAGATTACGAACAACTCCGATGAGCTCGTGTATCTGGATGGATTGTATTTTGCCAATTTACATCCTACGATCGCTACGACGACATTACCGGTCTGGCCAGCGGAAGATAACGGTGCGTATGCCTATGCACAGCGGATATGGAAGATCCCTGGCGCTGGACGGGACTATCCACTGAAACCTGGGGAAGCGGTGACTATTGCGCAATTTGCGGCCAACCACAAGTTGCCCCAGTATAATCCAAATTCGCCTATCGACTGCTCGAAGTCTGAGTTTGAGTTTAATATGGACAATCCCAATTTCCCGAATCAGCCGGCTATCGATATGAAACATGTGTTTTATGATGGCCGCGCCACCAAAGGATCCGTACCACAGTACCTGACCTCTGTGTTTGGTGCTGCTTATATCTTATTTCGTGTTCCAGAAAATGACACCTATGACCCTGTAGGAAATACAAACTTACAAACAAGGGATCTAGGTACAACGTCAGCCACACTGTATGCTAAAGTACCACTTAAATATGTAATCGATGCAGTAGAAGCTGGTCATAATGAAAGTATGATCGGTGCCAAGCGGGTTCCATCGGTTATCGACGCAGGAATGACTTGGGTGGGTGCAACATATAATTCGCTTGGTGTAAGACGTAAAGTCGCTGGTAAACGTGCTGATGGCAGTCCGATTTTTATGGATACGAACAACAGCACTGTTGATTTTGAAAGACAGGTGGTACCTGAATTCCGTCATTACGGCCAAGGTATACCGGTATGGTCTAATGCAAACTAATCCACCTACTATATATATTATGACACTTTTTAAAAAGATTATCGCCTGCGGTGGAACGGTATTGACATTCGCTATATCGTCCTTGTATGCACAGGAAATTGTACAGCAAAAGAATGTACTCACCTTGGAAATGCTGGATTCACTGGAGACCTGGCGCAACAGTAAGAATGCGGCTGGTCTGATTTGGGATAAACCTATGGTTTTCTCAAAGATAGAGATGGGCTATGCTAGGGAGCAAGGAAGTTTTAAACGTCCGGAAGTACCAGCCCGTAGCAATAGTCAGGGGGTATACGGCATCGGAAGTACTTATATAAACGATTCCTATATCCAAGGATTTCTCTCCTACAATAGGCATAAGCGGGAGGACGCTTCTTTCAATGCTTCGCTGATCGACCCAACACGGGATATGCCTTATCGGGTGTTGGATAGAAACGCTAGCGATTGGATTAACCAACATTATAAAATGGGGTTCGATTGGACAAGTCCGGTATTAAGTGACCGTTGGTCTATCGGGCTAGGAATGCGTTACGATGCCTCTAGTGGAGCCAAGCAACGGGATATAAGGGCAAAAATCAGCTCGTATGCGCTGCAGGTATCGCCTGCTGTCGTTTATGCACTGACCGCCAAGCAGCGTATAGGTGCGCATGTTTCCTATAGAAATAGCAAGGAGGAATCGGAAAATAGCAATGTAAATGTGTATGTAGATCAAGGTTACTACCTGCATTATGGCCTTGGCCATGCGATCCCTTACGTAGGTAGTGGTACCAACCTGAATTATAAAGGGGACACTTGGGGAACAGGAATACAGTATGAATGGAAGGGAAATTGGGATTTGTTTGCTTCCTCGGCTTATCATATAGGTGCAGAGCGTGTCACAATGGGCCTTTTAGAGACAAGAAGTGAGGGGCTATTATTGAAGAAGGATATTTCTACCGAAGTGATAGCAAGACGAGTTAAGGGGCAATATATACATCGGATTACGGTCTCTCACCGCTGGCACGGCAATGTTGGAACTGAATTCTGGAATGAATTTGTCTCGGGGGTGGATAGTGAGGGGTATGTAAACCGCTATCGTGCCAATCGTAGCCGATATGAGGGACAGCAATGGCGAGCCCACTACCTGTGGATGGAGGAGACACCTTGGGGATACCGATGGAAGCTAGATGCTCTTATGTCTTATGATCAACAAAAAGACCGTTACATTTTGCCTGAATCGAGTATGATGATAGCGCATATGAATTATGGGATTGGAATTTCGAGAGCTTTTAACTGGAATAGGTCGGTGTGGGCTATTGGCGCTAAAGTCTTACGCAAACAGAATCTAAAGGGGGAGTATAGTTATGGCGGTAATAGATCGGACGAATGGCCTGTGACGGAGCTGATGCAGGGCGATCTGCACTATCTGAAAGCGAGCTATTGGCGGTTAGATATTCCATTGACCTATACCGTTAAGTTACCAAAGGTAGACCAGCAGGAACTATACATGCGCGGAAACTTATTTTGGATTGATCCGGCCAGCGGTGGTGGAAAGAACCGAAAGGGAGGAGAATTAGCTTTAGGAATGACATTTTAAATAAGGGAACGGATCTGCTCATCAGTGGATATAGAAATGATAATAATATATAATATGAACAAAATTATTTTAACGACATTCTTTGGTTTGCTATTGTTGGCAGGATGTCGTGTTGTAAAACCGGTTCAGTTGAAAAATGGAGTAATATCGTCTTCGGTTGTGCGATTGAGAGATTCCATACTGCAGGAAGGATTGGATGGAGAAGCATTATATACGCTGATGGGGGATATTAAACCCATGAGCAGTGTGGTGTCTTTTTCCTTCCCCATAGGGAATGGAGATAGTAGTGCACAGTTGAACGAGAAGGTCTTACCGGTAGATTCTTTACGTTATTTGGCTCGTATTAATCAAATACAACAAGCCGTAAGCCTGATTGATCTTCCCGATCTCAAGTTTGTTCTTGTGCCTTATCGAAGTGCATATTCAAAGACCAGGATATTACAGTTGAGTGTCGTGCGTATCTCCAAGTTGGACAGCCTGTTGGAGGCCAAATCACAGTTCTTTGGACAATATGGCTTTGTGCCGGGGGCTGATCCTGCTGTGGTGCTTGCGGTAAATGAGTATGAAAAAAAGTATGAGCGATTACGTGGTTATGGATATCTGTTCGGTTATCCGGATTATGCGGTAGATTTCTTTGTGGGTGCCTTTAAGGAATCTGATGTTACGGGTAAGCATGTGAGTCGTAAGTTTTTTCATATACCAACTTTTGAAAAAGCGGAGGGAAATTTTGTATATGCCTATCCGCTGGACTATACGCCCGGATTACAGGATTCTGCCTTATATCATCGATCTGAAACACTATTGAAGCGGTACAAGCTACTGCGTAGCCACTATACAAATGGCGGTGATACTGTGCTGAGGGCATATGAACTATTACGAGATATAACCCATAACAAGGGTAGATGAAGGTATTCGGGAAGAGACCGTCTGCGGAAAAGCTGGGAGTGAGTGCAGGTATCGCACTCACTGTCTCTAATATGGTTGGAACCGGGGTGTTTACGAGCCTCGGTTATCAATTGTACGATAATAGTTCGATATGGTCAGTGTGTTTATTGTGGATTCTAGGTGGGTTTACTGCTTTTTGTGGAGCGGTAGCGTACTATCGGTTAATAAGTATTTATCCTGGATCAGGAGGTGAAACACATTTTGTAGCGCAAATGTATGGTAGATGGTTGGGACTTCTAGTTGCTTTACTGTCTGTTGTGTTTGGATTTATGGCTCCGATAGCATTGTCGGCAATTGCTTTCGCAAGTTATATGCGGTCTTTAATACCTTGGGATCTAAAAGTATTGGCCAATTTAGCTGTCGTACTGGTCAGTATGGTACATCTGCTGAGCTTGACGGTTAGGGGGGCTTTTCAAACTGGATTGGCTGTAGTTAAGATGGGAATGATTGTGCTATTTATCGTCGGTGGTTTGATGCACGATAATGGCACGACAAAATTGGACTGGACGATTCAAAGAGGAGAACTCGACGCTATCTTTACCGCACCTTTTCTGGGGGCGTTGATGTTTGTACATTACGCTTACTCAGGATGGAATACGAGTGTCTATGTTTTTAGTGAGCTGGAAAATAAACGAACGGTTTACTTCTCTTTATTTTTTTCGGTAGTATGTATTACTGTGTTGTATGTCCTATTGAATATTATATTTATGCGCAGTGTGGATATAGATCTCTTGAGAGGGGTGACGGAGGTTGGACAAGTAGCCGGTGATGTGATATTTGGTCCGATCTATGGCGGGATTTTGGTGTCTATCATAGGTCTGTTATTGATCGGAAATGTAAGCGCAATGACTTGGGCTGGAATACAGGTGTCTTTAAAATATAAAGAACTTTTACCAATAAGAGGTTCGTCAGGGCGGAATAAGAGTTTACATTTACTCATTATGGCAGTGGGCAGTATCTTGTTTGTGTTGAAGTATGACTTTGAAGAGCTTTTACTGATGACCTCCTGTATCTTGTCTCTTGTTTCTGTGGCTGTAGTGTTGGGGCTATTGTGGATACCGCTACGACAACGGAAACCGAATAATTTGACTTTCGGCACTAAGATCTGTGTAATCTTTTATGCGATAATGATGTTGTCTTCCAGTATCTATGTTTTGCTTGTCTTCTAGTTTGGGTGAAGGAGTAAGGACGCCATTCGTCACTGCGAGAGGAGAGGCGCGTGTCCCGAATCATCGGGCAGTACAGTACAATGGGGTATATTTTGGGATATAGGGTGTGAAATCAGAACTAAGGTACGTCGCATGCTATACAGGTTACTGTCTGAATGAATATGTTTTTATCGGATCGACTCTTATGACTTGGTTTGATTTTTGAAACTAAAGTCTTATACTTGTAATCAGAACTAACCATCTATAATCTAACTCACCCGATGAATCGTCTGTGGAGTATAGCGTCAAACATGTACTGATTTTATATGGAAAAGCTTGTTGTTACACAGTTGGATACCGCACAGGAGGAAACGCAGTTTTCAAATTTTTACCAAGAGAACTTTTTGAAAATTAAGCTCACATTGGTTTTTATGGGGGTAGAAGAAGAAACCGCGAAGGATATAACACAAGAGTCCTTTGCCAAAATCTGGTTGACCTGGTCTCAGTTTGAGACGAATGCCGCCCGAATGGGATTTTTAAAAGTTGTATCCAGAAATCTTTGGATAGATCGGTGCCGTAAATTGAAGCACGAAGATCTTTACCTGAGTGAAATGGTTCACGGCAGTGAAAGGACTATTGATATACTCCATTATAAGGAGCTATTGGAAGCTACCCAAAAAGCGCTGGAACCATTTGATGACGAGTATCAAAAAATATATTATGAAATTAAGCTGAACGGTTGTAGTTACAAAGAGGTAGCAGAGCGTTTTCAAATCAATATTAAAACACTGGAAAGACATATGACCAAAATGTCTAAACGTGTGCGTGGTTACCTCCAAAAGTACTATGCTCACCTATCATTGATCGCACTTTTTTTGAATTTCTAAAAAAAATGAGGGATATCCTGAATTGAAACGTTTAGAAGTACGATATGAAGAAGATAGAATCCCTAGACACAATGGTTCGTGATTTTTTGGAAGGTCGACTGAGCCCGAAAAAAAGAACTTTGTTTTTGCAATTTATCAGGAAGAGCCGTGATACATCGAAGCTGTCTGAAATACACGCTTCGTTGTTCGATCAGATACAGCAACTATCCGAAGAAGAGCTGATTCAACTTCAGAATGTACTGAAGAGAGAAAAGGAAATTGCGATCCGTCCACTATGGCTTAAGTTAGTACCTTATGCGGCAGCAGTACTATGTATAGGGGCTTTCTTGTTTTCTAATCAGTATAAAGTTGATACCACCGATTTTTATACCGTATTAAATTCGAAAGAAACTACAGATACAGTGAGGTTAGAAGATGGAACTGAGGTTATTCTAAAAGGAAAATCGTCTATTTCTGATGTCAGCTTTACACAGACAGAACGTACACTTACATTAACCGGAGACGCATATTTTAAAGTAAAGCCAAATTCTACACCATTTTCCGTCCGTACTGAAAGTGGTTATCATACCCGAGTTCTCGGTACCCAGTTTGAAGTGCAGACGGCGGAGAATAGATTTATGGTAAATGTAGATAAAGGACGTGTGTTTGTATCAAAAGGAGAGTCGGAACTCGCTGTACTCCAAAAA
>JAITLW010000284.1 GCA_031277715.1 Sphingobacterium sp.
CACGACCATTATTGACTGAATTTACTGTCATCAGGGATGTGGACATCGATCAATCGATGGTATTGACTGATTTATTGAGCAAAGCGGCTGTGCACAATCCTGATTTGTTAAGGGTAGGAATTAACAAGCGACTCGCAGAGCTGGAATTGAAAACTGTAAAAGCGAATCGCTATCCTACAGTTCGATTGAATGGAGGATATAATTTTTCGGAATCGGAATCGAGTTTAGGTTTTGTTGCCAAATCTAATGCTAGAGGGCTTAATTACGGTGTTACCGCTTCTGTTAATATTTTTGATGGTTTTAATCAGAGACGTAATGAGCGAGTTGCAAAATTAAAGATAGATAACGCCGATTTAGCAATACAGCAACAACAGAATGTTATAGAGACCGCCCTGACGCAGGCTTTTCAGAGCTATCAGACTAGTTTGGCTTTAGTGCATATCGAGGAAGGAAACGAACGTATTGCAAAGCAAAACTTAAATATTACGTTAGACAAATATCGTATTGGAACAATTAGCGCAGTAGAATTTAGGGATGCACAGCAAAACTTTATCAATGCAGTCTCCCGATTCAATACGGCTAAGACCCAAGCGAAGTTGTCTGAATCCTTGTTAAAGGAACTCGTTGGGACAATCGATTTCTTATAGTAACGATTGTGTTAAGCAAACGTTTTCGCAATTTAGGTCAAACGTTTGCGTTGTTTTTTCATTTCTTATTATGGTATTTATAGATTATTATTGTGATAGATAATATGAAGTAAATGTAGTTATCTACAACCAATAACCCTTTAATAATAAATTGGTTATTCGACAATAGACTGTTTAGTTTGTTTTAAAATAGGTGATTTTAAAGGGGGCTTTGTGTCCCCTTTGATTTTTGATGAAATAATAATCCTAAGATAGATATGAGTTCAAATAGAAGAGATTTTTTAAAGAAAGCGTCGTTCCTTTCTGCAGCAGCAATTACCTTACCTGCATTGAATAATGAAGCATTAGCCACGTCATCTTTTAACATGTGGGGATATGCCGCTCCTAAGATTGATAAAGTACGGATAGCCGTGATCGGTTTGGGAATGAGAGGTCCAGGTGCAGTCGATCGTTTATCTTATATTGAGGGAACAGAGATTGTAGCACTATGTGATAGACATGCAGACCGTGTAGATAAAGCACAAAAGATTTTGACCGGTAAAGGTTTGAAAGAGGCTAAATCTTATTCTGGAGATAATGGATGGGAGAAGCTATTGAAAGAAGAAGAGTTAGATCTTGTTTATATTTGTACTCCTTGGGAATTTCACGCACCTATGAGTATTGCGGCAATGAAAGCTGGAGCTCACGTAGCGTGTGAGGTTCCAATTGGTCTAACAGTAAAAGAATGCTGGGAAGTTGTGAAAGTATCGGAAGCAACTAAAAAGCACTGTATGATGTTGGAGAATTGTTGTTATGACTTTTTCGAAATGCTAACTTTAAATATGACACGTCAAGGTATGTTTGGTGAGTTGGTACATGCGGAAGGTGCTTATATCCATGATTTATTGGATTTGAACTTTAACAGCAAGAATGGTTACGATAACATGTGGCGTCTACGTGAGAATATCAAGATGAACGGTAATCTTTACCCGACCCATGGTCTTGGTCCAATCGCGCAATGTCTGAATATTAATAGTGGAGATCGTATGACTCATCTTGTTGCTATGCAGACTGCTGACTTCATGATGGGAGAAACAGCTCGTGAGATGGCAGCTAAAGACCCTTTTTACCAAGAGTTCGTAGGTAAGAGATATCGGGGAAATATGGATACAACATTGATTAAAACCGAGAAAGGTAAGACAATGATGCTTCAGCATGATGTCACGTCGCCTAGACCTTATTCACGTCTTCATTTATTGAGTGGCACTAAAGGTTTTGCACAGAAGTATCCGAAAGAAGGTATTGCCTTTGGACACTCTTTTGTGAAGGAAGAGGAGTTGAAAGGGCTGTATGAAAAATATACGCCACAGTTGATCAAGTTTATCGGTGAGCAGGCAAAACAAGTAGGAGGTCATGGTGGTATGGACTTTATGATGGATTGGCGTCTGATTGACTGTTTGAGAAATGGTTTACCAATCGATCAACCTGTTTATGAAGGAGCTTCTTGGTCAGTAATTGTACCGTTAAGTTGTGAATCTGTCGCTAAGAACAGTAGAACGGTTGCTATCCCTGATTTTACTAAAGGAAACTGGAAAACGAATAAACCTCATGATATTACGTTGAATGGGGGTGGAAGTACAGGTATTCGTCCAAAAGTGTCTAAAGATCAAAGCAAACAGTTGAAAATAGATTAATAGGGTATTTTACACCTAAACTTATCGAAGGGGAGATTTCTACGGATATCTTCCCTTTTTTG
Source organism: Sphingobacterium sp. (assembly GCA_031277715.1). Lineage (GTDB taxonomy): Bacteria > Bacteroidota > Bacteroidia > Sphingobacteriales > Sphingobacteriaceae > Sphingobacterium. Next base: position 2,383 of record JAITLW010000284.1, read on the forward strand.
TGCCCAATGAGAGGGGATAATACTACTTTTGGACTATACTCTGAAACTTGCTTAAAGCCTCTTTTGGAGTACAACCATAATAGTTTTTAAAAACTTTTATGAAATGGGAAACACTGTGGTAGCCTAATAGCACAGCCAATTCATTGACATTATAGTTCTGTAGTAGAAGCTTTTTAGCTTTTTCCATTCTTAGTTGTACTACATAAGCGTACAGCGTAGTACCATAGGTTGCTTTAAAATTTTGCTTGAGCTTCTTTTCATTCATAAAAAAAATCTTTGCCAGCTCCGCACTTGAAGGTGGAGTATCTAGGTTTAATATAAGGTAAGATTTTATTTTTTCTAAACTATCAGATGGCTGGGATGCGATTTCAGGAGCATTGTCCCCATAATGTGTCTGTTGATGTATGGTAAATAGGAGTTCACGTAACTTAAGCTTAAAAAAGTGATACCTATGTTCAATTATATCGTTACTGTTTATCATATCCTCAATAATCTGTAGCATCTTAAGATCTATAGAAAGAGTCTCATTGGGTCTGTTTTCTGGCGTCCCAGACAAAATGTATTGATGAAAGCTATCTTCGTTTATCCAATCTTCAGATTTTACGAGATTGATGTAAAAGTCGACAGACATTTTTATTATGATATAATGTAATGCCTCTCCAGGCTTAACAATGAGGATACCCCCACCTCCTTCTGTGTCTAGGAAATTCCGTTGTAACATACCTGCTCTATGCGTATAGGACTCATTGCCTGCTCCATTTTTTACACAAGAATTTCCCCCGAGATAGAAAAAGAAACGGACATGGGGAGTTTCTGCAGACCAGTTATTGGTTAGAATAGTATCTGTATCTATTTGGGACTCGACAATGTGTAAGCCCACCGAATGAAATATATCACAATGTATAGACACTTGATTTTGCTTATAGCTAAATACGCTATGTGTTAATATATCTTCCTTTATATGAGTTCGTTCAACTATGTCATCATGTACTATCTTGTTTATCTCAATAATCTCTGATCGCAATCTCATACCTCTATTTCGCTATTTTTTGTCCTGATTATCACTATTTGTTAATCGTGTTAGTAGTTACATTTGCGAAGTTATTTATAATTAATCTAAATACCAATAGGGGTGTCAAAAATGAAAATATATTTATTTGAAATCAAGCAAGTGGTTCGCATATCATTGCTCTTTTCAATATTGTTTACAAGTACATCTCTCTTTGCTCAAAAAACGAAGAGAGAACATGCTAAGATTATCGGGTATGTCAAAGATATCGATGGAAATGCTATACCTGGAGCTACCATTTATGTTCTCAATACAGCATATAGTACACAAGTAGATAAAAATGGACATTATGTTTTGGTGCTAGCTTCAGGCGAATATGACGTGATAAGTTCTGCAGTAGGTTTTATTGCAGATAAAAAAAGAATGTCGATTGGTGAGGGCGATAATAAGCACCAGCAATTTGTTTTGAAAGTGGATCCTAATACAGCGATAGAGCAGGTTGTGGTCAGTGGTAAATCCGCAATTCAAGAGGTCCGGGAGACGCCTTACAACGTCGCAGTGCTGGATGCTACTAAATTTCACAATTCTTCTATGGAGCTTTCAGACTTATTAAATAGGGCGTCGGGAGTGAAAATTCGACAAAGTGGAGGGTTGGGATCTGCGACTTCTATCAATTTGAATGGTTTCTCTGGTAGACATGTGAAGGTATTTATTGATGGTGTACCTATGCAAGGAATGGGCTCCGCTTTTCAATTGAATAATATCCCTGTTAATTTAGCAGAACGTATTGAAATATATAAAGGTGTGGTTCCAATTGAATTGGGCTCAGATGCTCTAGGCGGAGCTATAAATATTATAACCAACAAGCGTAATAAATCCTATGCTGATGTTTCTTATTCTTATGGCTCATTCAATACACATAAGACTAATGTCAATGTAGGGTATTCTGCAAAAAATGGTTTTACCGTTCAGTTGAACGCATTCCAGAATTATTCTGATAATAACTATCCTGTTTATACTCAAATTAGGGATTTTGAGACCAGTATTTTTACACCGGACAGTATATGGACTAAGGCATTCCATAATAAATATCATAATGAAACGGCGATTTTAAAGGTGGGATTTGTCAATACCAAATGGGCCGATCAGTTCCTTCTTGGTGTTACGCTAGGACAAGAATACGCTGACATTCAAAATGCAAATATTATGAAAATAGTCTATGGAGAAAAAGCGCGTAAAGGAAATACTATTATGCCTTCATTGACCTATTCTAAAAGAGATTTACTCACAGAAGGTCTAGACCTTATATTAACAGCAAATTACAATCACAATTATAATCAGAATATTGATACTGCATCGAGAGAGTATAATTGGTTAGGAGAGTATCGTGAGCGCAAAACGATAGGAGAGGGAGTGAATACGATGGCTGAGTTTAATAATGACAATGCTACAGCTTCTTTGAATGTTGTCTATAAACTGAGTAATAAACATAGCTTTTCTTTTAATGATGTGTGGTCGACTTTCGAACGTAAGAACGCCGATAAAAATGCTGTAAAAGATGAATTCTCTAAACCTGAGGATAAAGCAAGTAATTATAAAAATATTGCTGGTTTATCTTATAAGTTCAATTATAACAAGCAATGGGTTACCACGTTGTTTGGTAAACACTATAAGCAAAGTACAACAGGAACTGTAAATGCAGGCGAAAGTGAGTCTTTCCCAACATGGAAACGTGTCACAGCCGACGCGAGTGCATTTGGTTATGGTATAGCGACCACCTATTTCTGGAAGGAGTTTCAATACAAAGTGTCTTATGAAAAAGCATTGAGGATGCCATCTGATTCTGAAATCCTAGGCGATGCCGTATTGGAACGGGCAAATGCTGAGTTGAAGCCAGAACGAAGCAACGGCGTAAACATTGGGGCCTCTTATCAAAAGGATTTTAATGAAAATCATGCTATATATATTGATTTGAGTGGTTTGTATCGGGATGTTCAGGACTTTATTCAACGAACAATTGTACAACGTACAGGTGAAGCTCAGAATGTAAATCATGGTAAAGTGCAAAACCTCGGACTTAATTTTGAAGGAAGGTATTATTACAAGAGATTTTTGTCTGCAGGAGGAACATTAACCTATCAGAGTTTAATCAATAAAGAACGATATACAAACTATGGCGATGCGCAACTGTCGACTACTTATAATGACAGAATGCCTAATCAACCTTATTTGTATGGAAATGGTGAAGTAGAAGTTCGTTTTCAAGATTTTGGAGCAGCAACAAACTTATTGACCGTTGGTTATAATATGAACTATGTACATGCATTCTATTTAAACTGGCCAAGTTTAGGAACTTCTAGTGATAAAAGAACAATTGATGGTCAGCTATCACACGATTTTATCGCTTCCTATGCTATGAAAAGTGGCCGTTATAATGTAAGCTTTGAAGCTAGAAATATTACAGACCGCCGATTGTACGATAATTTTAGTCTTCAAAAACCAGGAAGAAGCTTCGGGGTCAAGCTGCGCTATTTCTTTATGTAGCGCTCGAATTTTATAAAATACTAACAACAAAAATTAAATACAATGATATCAAAAAATGGGTTATTGAAAAGTGCGATAGCACTAGCTTTATGCGGCGCTTCTGTCGCTTGTTCTAAAAAAGATGCTCCAGGTCCTGACCGTGAGAGTGGAGATGTTGAGTTTTTTATTTCAGCAACTGAAGGAGACAATGCAAGTTATTTATTAGCGGTTCCGGATATTACAGCAAAAGAAACATTATCTATCAAAGGAAGAGGGCTGGAAGCTGATGCTTTTGGTTCTTGGTTATTTCCTACACCTTATATTGGTATTGGACTGAAATATCAAAAAGGAGATCCGGGTTTAGGAATTGGAGTTGCTTTAGGGCCTAATGGTAATATAGTAAAAAGTGGAGGCGAATTTCAAATAGTTTCTCGTTTTACTACTTATGGAGTATTTCAGGAAAAAGTTTTGTCTGTAGTTGATGGCATTGTTCAGAAAGATGACAAGGGGAATATTGACAAAACGCAGATGTATTCTACATTCAATTTTGTTGATCCCGCTAAAAATAATGCTGTAACAACGATTACTAAAAGCACGACTAATTTAACAGGAAATGGTGAGTACGCTGTGTTATCTGGAGTGGTTCAGTTTGGAAAAAATAATTTCTTATCTGCTCTTGTGCCTAGACGTTTTGCTGAAGGAGAAGATAGAAATAAAAATAAGACCTTAGTGACAAGTAATACTCAATATCCAGACTCGGTTTGGGTAGCTTCTTTTGATAAGGATTTGAAGTTAACTAAAGTGTATGGTGACGATCGTATTAGTTATGCAGCGGGTAGACATCGGTCACAGTATAATAATGCGATATCGGACGATGGAAAAGGTAACGTGTATGTATTCTCTCCGTCCAATGATCAAACATCAAAAGCGGCCGGTGTAATTCGTATTAAGTCAGGTGGTTCTAATTTTGACAAAGATTATTATTGGAACTTAGAAAATGCAGTTGCAGGAACTGGCAAGAACGCAAAATCTAAGTTTAAGGAAATTTATCATGTAAGTGGCGATTATTTTATACTTGGGTATTTACTTGATGGGACTAATCCGATAAAGGATGATGTGCCAAATATCAATGCTCTTGCTGTCGTAAATGTAGTCGATAAAACTTTTAAATGGGTGGAAGGACTTCCCGATTTCAATTATTATCCACAGTTTGGTACTCCTATTTCAGAAGATGGAAGATTCTATACCCCTATCAAAGAAGTTGATAAAAAGCCAGCTATTTATATCATTGATCCAGTAAATGCCAAGGCTACAAAAGGATTAGAGGTTGATGCAAAATCAATTTCTGGTATAGGTAAATTAAGGAAAAAGTAAAATATGTTCTAGAAAAAGGCAACTTTCATTGAGTTGTCTTTTTTATGTTTATTGTATTAAATAGATTAATTATGAAACGTCAATATCTAATAGCATTATTTTTAGCGGCATGTTATTTTAACACATCTGCTCAGGAAGCCGTCACTTTCAAACATTCTAAAGGCGAGACTAAAGTTCCTGCTAATCCAAAGAAAGTATTAATTATGGATTTGAGTGCTTTAGAGACCTATTATGAGTTAGGTATTCCTATATCAGCAACAGTTGATCAAGTACCAGAGTATTTGAATGAATATAATGATACAAAATACGTCAGAGTAGGTAATGTCAAGACACCTAATATGGAAGCAGTCGCTGCATTTAAACCGGATTTTATTATTACTGGTGGCAGAATGGGAAATTACTATGATTCACTATCTATGGTCGCGCCTACGATTATTTTTGGCACGGATGAAAAAGATTTTTGGGGCTCTTTTGAGCAGAACGTACGCGATATCGCAAGATTGCACGGAAAGGAAAAGATTGCAGAAGCGAAGTTAAAGGCTTTAAGTCAAAAAGCTACGAAAGTACAAGAAAAGGCAAAGGCTGATCCAAAGAAAGCAGTACTGGCTATGCACATGAACGGACGTTTGATGCCTAGCGGTCCCAATTCTCGCTTTGGATTTCTTTATGATGCTTTGGACTTAAAACCAGCTTATATACCAGAGGTACAGGCTACTGATACTCCTCGCGCAGGAGCGCGTCCACAAGCTCCTAAGTTGGCGGATATAAATCCGGACTACTTATTTGTTTTTGATCGTAACACAGGTATCCAGGGGGTGATGCCTGATCCTAAAGATATCATTAACGACGATATTAAAGCTACTGCAGCATATAAGAACAATAAGGTATTCATACTTCCTGGGTGGATATGGTACCTTTCAGGAGCCGGTCTAACCTCTGTTGATCAAAAGATAACTGACATTGGCGAGAAGCTCTATGGTATTAGTTTTTAGACCAATTGTCTCAAAAAATAAAAAGCCCGCTGTTTAGCGGGCTTTTATTTTATTGTGCATTTAAGAACATTGATTTCTTTAAAACCAATTCTCTAAAATAAGGATCCTTCAAATCTTTGATGAAACGGATTGCCTCACCAGTTGATTTCATTTCAGGCCCTAATTGTTTATCTACTTCAGGGAACTTAGAGAAGGAGAATACAGGCTCTTTTATAGCCCAACCTTCTAATTTACGTTCAATTGTAAAGTCTTTTAATTTATTAGCGCCCAACATTACTTTGGTCGCGATATTAATGTAAGGTACATCATAAGCTTTAGCAATAAATGGAACAGTACGTGATGCACGAGGGTTGGCCTCGATAACATATACATTTTCTCCTTTTATAGCAAACTGTATGTTTAAAAGTCCTCTTACGTTTAGCGCTTTCGCAAGTTTGATCGAGTATGTTTCCATTTTATCCTGTACAGCTTGTGAAAGCTCAAATGGAGGTAATACTGCGTATGAATCTCCTGAGTGAATACCTGCTGGTTCAATGTGCTCCATCATACCGATGATATGTACATCTTCTCCATCCGAAATAGAGTCAGATTCTGCTTCTTCTGCACGATCTAGGAAATGGTCAATTAATATTTGATTTCCCGGAAGGTTTTTAAGTAGATTAACAACTGCTTTTTCTAGGTCTTCATCATTGATGACGATACTCATACCTTGGCCACCTAATACATAAGAAGGGCGTACCAAAACTGGGTAACCGACTTCGTTTGCCACTTTGATCGCCTCTTCTGCAGATGTTGCGACACCATACTTTGGATAAGGAATTTCGAGCTCTTTTAATAGATCCGAGAAACGGCCACGGTCTTCAGCAAGGTCCATATCTTGGAAAGAAGTACCAATGATTTTAACCCCTAGTTTTTCTAGACGTTCAGCCATTTTCAATGCCGTCTGACCACCTAACTGTACGATTACTCCTTCTGGTTTTTCTAACTCGATGATTTCGCGTACATGTTCCCAGAATACAGGCTCGAAGTATAACTTGTCAGCCATGTTAAAGTCTGTTGATACAGTCTCCGGGTTACAGTTTACCATGATCGATTCGTAACCACATTCTTTGGCTGCCAATAGACCATGTACACATGAATAGTCAAACTCAATACCTTGTCCGATACGGTTAGGTCCAGAACCTAATACAATGATTTTCTTTTTATCCGAAACAATCGATTCGTTCTCGTCTTCAAAAGTGGAGTAGAAGTAAGGAGTATGTGCCGGGAATTCTGCAGCACAAGTATCTACCATTTTGTAGACACGGCTTATTCCTAATTCTTTACGACGGTCATAAACCTCGTCTTCCGTTACATTGCCCAACAACCAAGAGATTTGCTCATCCGAATAACCTTTTTGCTTCAAGGTCATGAAGAAATCGCGTGGAATATTGGATAGTTGGTAGCGGCGTAATTCTTGCTCTAGCTGAACTAATTCTTGAATCTGTACTAAGAACCATTTGTCAATATGCGTCGCTTTACGGATGGATTCTAGCGGAACACCTAGTTCAAAAGCGTCTTTTACATGGAACAAACGGTCGGCACTTGGATGCTCTAGGCTGTGCATGATTTCATCTAGATTGCGCAACTGTTTGCCATCCGCACCTAATCCTGCTCGACCTGTTTCTAGAGACTGACAGGCTTTTTGTAGCGCTTCTATAAATGTACGGCCGATTGCCATAACCTCGCCCACAGCTTTCATCTGAAGACCAAGTTCTTTGTTCGCTCCTTTGAATTTGTCAAAGTTAAAACGAGGAACTTTTACGATTACATAGTCTAATGTAGGTTCGAAATATGCTGAAGTTGTTTTAGTAATTTGGTTCTGTAACTCGTCTAAGTTATATCCGATTGCCAATTTAGCAGCTATTTTCGCGATAGGGTATCCAGTTGCTTTAGAAGCTAATGCGGACGAACGTGACACACGGGGGTTGATCTCGATAGCAATGATATCTTCGTTTTCAGGGTTTACTGAGAACTGAACATTACAGCCTCCTGCGAAAGTTCCTATCGAACGCATCATTTTAATCGCTTGGTTACGCATATCTTGGTAACACTTGTCGGACAGTGTCATACCTGGAGCTACTGTGATAGAGTCACCGGTATGTATCCCCATTGGGTCAAAGTTCTCGATTGTACAGATGATGATAACATTGTCATTTGTATCTCGTAGCAATTCTAATTCGAATTCTTTCCAGCCCAACACTGCCTGCTCTACCAATACCTCATGAGTAGGTGATGCGTGCAAGCCTCTGTTCAAAGCCGCGTCGAAGTCCTCTTTTTTATGTACGAATCCACCTCCTGTACCTGCTAGTGTATAGGAAGGACGGATTACCAAAGGGAAACCGATTTCTTGTGCTGCTTCTTTTCCTTCAAGGAAAGAGTTTGCGATTTTTGAAGGCGCTACACCTACACCGATATCAATCATCAGCTGACGGAATTCTTCGCGGTTTTCTGTCTTCTCAATAGCTGCAACATCAACTCCTATTACTTGAACATTGTATTTCTCCCAAAGCCCAATATTAGAGGCTTCAATACATAGGTTTAAAGCCGTCTGTCCACCCATAGTTGGTAATACGGCATCAATCTTTTGCTCTTTTAATATTTGCTCGATACTCTCGCAAGTAAGAGGTAATAGATAGATGTGGTCTGCTACAACCTTATCGGTCATAATTGTTGCAGGGTTAGAATTAATTATGGAAACCGTGATACCTTCTTCTTTAAGAGATAAGGCAGCTTGAGATCCTGAATAATCAAATTCACACGCTTGTCCGATAACAATAGGACCAGAACCTATGATTAAGACAGAGTTAATGGAGGTGTTTCTAGGCATTATTTATGAAATCAAAAAATTAAAATACGAACTAGTTGCTGTTTACAAAGCGGCGAAAATGCCTTTGATAAAGAAGAGTATTCCGACTGCTTTGTCGGAGTGCAAAGTTATATTTATTTTTTGATATAGGCAAGAATGTTTTGTTAAAGTTCTACTCTATTAAGTGATGGTTTTTCAAAAATATATCGGAATGGTACATTATTTGCTTTATCTTCGACAAAATTTTCAAAAAACTATAAATACAACTTTATGAAAAAATTTACTTTAGCATTAGTAGCGTTATTAGTAGCTGGAGCTTCTCAGGCTCAGGATTACAAGAACTCTATCGGTATCCGTCTAGGTTCCGGTCACTACGATGTAATCTCTGCGTCTTTTAAGACATTTATCAAGCAACCCGCCGCTTTGGAATTCAACTTAGGTTTTGACTCTGATAAATATCAAGGAGACGGCTTTACAAGTTTATCTCTTTCTGGTGCTTACCAACATCATTTCCCTATCGGAAATATTGATGGATTCAAATGGTTCGTAGGTGGTGGAGCTATATTGTCTAATACTTTCTCGGATTATGAGAGTGTTAAAGGCTTTAGTGCAGGTATTTTCCCTACAGGGGGTGTTGATTACAAGTTGAAAAGTGCTCCTTTCGCATTCTCGGCTGATATCAGACCTACTATCCACGTTGTAAATGGTGCTGGGTATTATAAAGGTTTCTACGCTAACGGCGGTGTAACAGCTCGTTATACTTTCTAAGCGAAAAGAACCGTAATAAAAAAGGGATTGCAATATGCAATCCCTTTTTTATTTACTTAAGCTTTACTTCTTCAGATGTAGATCAAAATACTTGGCGATTTTATCATACATATGGATTCTATCCCTTCCACTTACATTATGTTCATGTTTTGGATATAAGAAATAGTCCACCTGTTTTCCTGCCTTTATACATTGTTCTACAAAGTCCATGCTGTGTTGTTGTACCACAACAGGATCCTGAGCACCATGGATTATCAGAAGGTGGCCATTTAATTTGCTCGCTTTATTTAGTAACGAGGTCTTTTTGTATCCTTCAGGATTCTCTTCCGGAGTGTCCATATAACGCTCACCATACATAGCTTCGTAGTATTTCCAGTCCATTACTGGTCCCCCGGCTACAGCTGCTTTAAAGATGTCGTTGTGTTTGGTCATTAACGATGTAGTCATGAAGCCACCATAGCTCCAACCGAATATTCCCATATTGTTACTGTCTACATAAGGAAGAGATTTAAGGTATTCAATGCCGACCAGTTGATCCGCCATTTCTGCTTCACCTAGGTTGCGGTGCGTCACACGCGTGAAGTCTCTACCTCTGGCGTCGGAACCCCTGTTGTCCAATGTGAAAACAAGGTATCCATTCTGCGCCATGAACATATCAAAATAACCTACGCCTCCGAGCCATCTGTCTGTGACGAGTTGAGCATGTGATCCTCCATATAGATATAACATAACCGGATATTTTTTTGAAGAATCAAAGTTTGCAGGGTATGTTATTCTAGCGTTTAGAGGTGTCTTTCCATCGGGTGAAACAAATGTCTTGAATTCAATCTTCGGGACGTTTATTTGCTCTGTGAAAGGGTTCTCAGCTGTTAGTATATTAGTTGATTTTCCGTCTTTTCTTGTGATTACCTCTATTTTATTAGGAGTTGTCAAATTGCTGTATTGGTCAAGAATGAAATTTCCATTATCACTAATAGATGCATTGTGCGTTCCATTTTTCTGAGTCAGTTGTGTTGTTTTACCACTTTTTAGTTCAACTTCGAAAAGCTGACGCTCCATGCCATTATTTGTTGCACCTATATAATAAGCTTTTGTTCCTTTGTTATCAAAGCCTTGAAAATCGACTACGCTGACATCGTTATGGCCAAGATGACGAATCAATGTGCCTTGTGTGTCGTATAGGTAGAGTTGATTGTAGCCATCTCTGTCTGTTTGATATAAAAACTGTTTTGGATTGCTTGGCGTAAAAATCAGTTCATGTTGTGGCTCTACCCATGTGGTTGATTTTTCTTCGAAAAGTGTTTTTACGAGGGCACCTGTTTTTGAATCATATTTGTTTAGCTTTAGGTGATCCTGTCCACGGTTTAAGACCCCTACGTAAATATATTCATTATTGGGGTCCCATGAAGCTATAGTTAGGTACTGTTCTTTTGGAGTTCCTGTCTGTAGTGTGGTATAGCTTCCTGTTTGCGTGTTGAAAATGTTCAGTGTTACTTCTTCATTTTTCATTCCAGCCATAGGGTAGCGGATATCTTTAATCGTAGCTACACGTGTATCCCATTGCGGTAGGGGATATTTACTAACCATCGTTTCGTCTTTACGGTAGTAAAGTAGCTTTTGGTCATCAGGAGACCACCACATCCCTTTCGTTATTCCAAATTCTTGACGATGGGTAAATTCACTGCCGTTTACAATACCATTCACTGTGTCTTTGGTGACCTGTATTTTCTTTCCGTTTGCAGTTGTGATTTCGATATTATTGCCGATGAGGTAAGCTGTCTGTGCATTTGATGTACTATACTCTACGTTTGTAGCTGTGCTAGGTACATTGGAAGTAATCTGTGCTTCCTTTTTAGCGGTATTATAAGTTACACCATATACAGTTTCCTTTCCGCTGACCGTGAACGTTAGTGTATTAGCATCTTGCCATTGGTACTGCGTAGGGAAAGTTCTCAGAGCGAATTGTTCATTCGGAATAGCTTTTGTTAATGCAGTCTGTAGTTCTGCGACTGAAACAAGCTCTTTGCTCTGCCAATTATCTTTTAAAGGGCGTATCATGAGGTTTTGATACGAAGCGTCTAGATGTGAAAAAGCATCAGTTCCTTTTACCCATTTTTGACCGAATAGATTCTTGGGTGAAAATTTGCTAGGACCGAATACTGTTTCATCTATCGTGAAACTGCGCTGGCCGTAGGCATAAGTGGAACCAAGGAGTAATAATAACAATAATTTTTTCATCTGTTTGTTTTTATATTAGATGGAATCTTTAGTAGGCATTGCCTGCTGGCGAAATTAGGTAATTGTGTTAATATAATTACTAACGTCAAAAATGTTTTACAAGCCTTTTTTGAGTCTAAGTGGGTGTCACTGTGTTGCGGGAGGATAGTTTTGTTTCCTTTGGGGCTAAATCTATTGTATTTCATCTGTATTAATTTAAAAATTGTGTAATTTTAATATTATGATTACACAGAAGGTCTCCCTGCGGGAGGTGCGGTTTTATTCGCCCATTGGTTATTACGAAGAAGAACAGGTTGTCGGAAACGAGTTTTATGTAAGTGTGGATGTGTTTTTTCCCTTCGAGAACTCAGATGCCGAAGATTTAAAAAACACTATTAATTATGAAGAGCTTTATCAGATTCTTCTAGAAGTGATGAGCCCCAAGCGCAAGTTATTGGAGTCTGCATTGGAAGATATGCTTGATTTGATTCTTAAAAAGTTCAATTTTGCCCAAAAAGTTAATGTGGTTATCAAAAAGATTAATCCCGCTTTTGGTGGAGACTTGGCAAATTCGGAGGTGGCTCTACTTTTTGAAAAGGACTGATTGACAGGGTTTAGTGTTGCGTTGATTGTTTTCTGGTGACATGTTGTCTCTTTTTTTTTGTTTTATAGTGTCAAAGTGTCTTGTTTTTAGGTTTGGTATTTTTATTGAAATAGACTGGCTGTATAAGTTTAGTATATAATTAAAAAATAAAAATAATTGGAGGACAAGAAAATGGCATTAATTAAATTCCCTACAAAAACAGTAAACACAGACAGTGTTAATCCATTTGTTAATAGTGTATTTGACAATCTTTTTAACGATTCATTTATCTCTGATCGTTTGGTAACACGTGTTCCGGCGGTAAATATTACCGAGACAACAGAGGCTTTTGCAATAGAATTGGCAGCTCCTGGATTACAGAAATCTGATTTTAAAATCAATGTAGATAAGAATATTATCTCTATCAGTGTGGATAAGGTTGAAGAGTCAGCATCCGATGATAAGCTCTACAGCAAAAAAGAATATAGCTATAGCTCCTTCTCTAGATCTTTTACTTTACCTGAAACTGTAAATTACAGCGATATTGATGCTGTTTATGTGGATGGAGTGTTGCAGGTTAAGATTGGGAAGAAAGAGGAGGCTATTGTGGCCAAACGCCTAATCGAGGTTAAGTAAGATAAATTATTTAAGTATATAAAAGAGCCCCAATAAGGGGCTCTTTTAATTTTGCCCCATGTCGTAGTAGAGCTTTTTGAAAAAAAATTGCAGTATTGAATAAAATAATCTATCTTTGCGGTTCATTAAATAATTAACATTATTAATAAATAACAATGTACGCAATAGTAAATATAGCAGGGCAGCAATTCAAGGTTGCAAAAGACCAGTATCTTTTTGTACACCGTTTACAGGGAGAAGAAGGCGCTAGTATTGAATTTGACAATGTATTGTTGGCCGAAAACGGTGGTAAATTCACTGTAGGTACACCTAGTATCTCAGGAGCTAAAGTTTCAGCTACGATTTTGTCTCATTTGAAAGGTGATAAAGTTATCGTTTTCAAGAAAAAACGCCGTAAAGGATATAAAAAGAAAAACGGTCACCGTCAACAATTCACTAAAATCCAGATTACTGGTATCAGTTTGTAATCGAATTTTTAATCCTGACGCAAGTCATAAATTAAGATAAAGAAATGGCACATAAAAAAGGTGCGGGTAGTTCCAAGAACGGCCGTGAGTCACATAGTAAGAGATTAGGCATTAAGATTTTCGGTGGTCAGAAAGCTATCGCTGGTAACATTATCGTTCGCCAACGTGGTACTGTACACAATCCAGATGCTAACGTAGGTGTTGGTAAAGACCACACTTTATTTGCTCTAGTTGATGGAACAGTTGTTTTCCGTAAAAAAGCAAATAATAAATCTTATGTTTCAGTAGTTCCTGCTGAGCAAAACTAAGGTTTAGTTTAATCCTATTTAAAAGCCGCTAAGTGTTCCTTGGCGGCTTTTTTTTCTGAAAGTGTTTTGTTTTCAATAGACATAACGAACCCTCGAGACATTTTCATAGCTATTTAGGTTGTTATTACAAGAGGGTTTGTTTTTACTATAGAACATATTGATGAAAACTTTCAATGATTTAAAAATCAGCTCGCCTATATTGGCAGCTGTAGAGGCGCTTGGGTATCAGAATCCGACACCTATCCAAGAGCAGGCTATTCCTGAGGTGCTTAAAGGAAGGGATCTGTTAGGGTGTGCACAGACTGGTACAGGCAAGACTGCGGCTTTTGCAATACCTATTTTGCAATTGCTTAATAACAATAGACCTCAGGGGCTTAAGCGCGGTACCATCCGTTCATTAATTCTGACACCTACACGTGAATTGGCTATACAGATTGGTGAATCTTTTAGCGATTACGGCAAAAATCTTAAATTAAGACATACCGTTATTTTTGGCGGAGTCAACCAGTTCAGCCAGGTTAATGAAATTCGTCAAGGGGTAGATATTCTAATTGCAACTCCAGGTCGACTTTTGGATTTAATGAATCAGCGTATCTTATCGATCAATCAGATAGAAATCTTTGTGTTGGATGAAGCCGATAGGATGTTGGATATGGGTTTTATACACGATGTGAAGCGTGTGTTAAACGCTATTCCAGACAAGCGTCAAACCCTGTTTTTTTCAGCTACTATGCCTAAAGCAATACAGTCTTTGGCAGATAGTATCTTGACCGATCCCGTCAAAGTTGAGGTGACTCCCGAGTCTACGACTGCAGAAACCATTCAGCAGACTTTATACTATATCGAGAAGGCTAATAAGCCGAAGGCATTGATGTATTTGTTGAAAAAAGAAGTAGATGATAATGTGTTAGTTTTTACACGTACCAAGCACGGTGCGGATCGATTAGTGAAGCTACTGCATAGACAAGATATTTCAGCCGCCGCTATACACGGTAACAAATCTCAGAATGCACGTCAGAATGCGTTAGAAGGTTTCAAAAAGAAAGAGATTCGCGTTTTGGTTGCTACCGATATTGCAGCGAGAGGAATTGATATTGATCTTTTGAAGTATGTTATCAATTATGAAATCCCTAATATGCCTGATGCTTATGTGCATCGTATCGGTCGTTCTGGTAGAGCAGGAGCAGAGGGTTTTGCAATTTCGCTTTGCGATGTAGAGGAGATTCCATACATCAAAGATATACAGTTTACCATTGGTTTTGAACTTCCGGTAAAGCGGATGGAAGATTTGAGTATGTCTCCTCAGTTCCTTGCAAAAGCGACATTAGAAGCTGGTAAGGGGAAAACGAAAGGTAAAGCGGAGGCGTCTAAGCCGGGTGCTAAGCCTGACTATCGCCATAAAAAGAAAGCATCCTCCGGTAATCGTGGTCAGTCATCCGGTAATCGTGGCCAGTCATCGGGTGGTCGTGGGCAGTCTTCTTCAGATGGTAGAGGGGGGACTTCTTCCGGAAGAGGAAGGTCTTTCGGAGGAAAGAGAGGATCTGGTAATTCAGGCAAGACGTTTTAATAAAACAAGAAAAGGGCAGATTTTAATAAATCTGCCCTTTTTCATTGTGGAGAATAACGGATTCGAACCGATGACCTCTTGCCTGCCAGGCAAGCGCTCTAGCCAACTGAGCTAATTCCCCATTAGCTGATGCAAAGATATAAAAATATTAATCTGTTGCAAGTGTATAGATGAACTTTTCCCTCGCGTCTGAACGAAGCCTAAGCAACTCTTGATAATATGCTATTTAAGAGTGTGCTACAGTCTATTTCTGTGGCCAATCTTACTCCGTACTCTGCAGTAACTGTTTTTCATATAGTTCTGCGTATTCTCCATTCGCAGCTAATAAGCTGTTATGGTTTCCTTCTTCTATTATTTTCCCGTTTTCAAGAACGATAATGTGGTCTGCGTTCTTTATTGTGGAAATACGGTGCGCTATAAATATCGTTGTTTTGTTCTTCATAATACGTCCCAGATTGTGCAGTATCTCCTCTTCTGTTTTAGTGTCGACTGCAGAAAGGCAGTCATCAAATATCAACATTTGAGGATCTTTTACCAATGCTCGGGCTATAGATAAACGTTGTTTTTGGCCACCGGAAAGTGTAAGTCCCCGTTCGCCTATGTGTGTCTGAAATCCCTCTTCAAAAGCGGCGATGTTTTCATACACAGCAGCATCTTTTGCTGCGACTTCAACTTTGTCTATCTCGCAGGTATCTAGACCAAAAGCTATATTATTAGCAATAGTGTCCGAGAATAGAAAAACCTGTTGCGGTACAAAGCCTACCTGATGACGTAGTGACTTTATATTCAATTCTTTTATGTCATTTCCATCGAATGTTATTTGGCCTCGATCCGCGTCATACATCCTCAAGAGAAGGTTGGCTAGCGTCGACTTTCCGGAACCGGTCTTCCCGATTATCGCTAGTGTTTGTCCTGCCTTAATATCTATGTTGATGTCGCTCAATGCCTGTATGCCTGTTTCGGGGTATGTAAATGATAGATTTTTGATACGGATATTTCCAGCTAGTTCGTCGGTGATATTTCCGCTAATAATCTCAGGTTTGGTGTTTAAAAACTCATTTATCCGTTTTTGGGAAGCTGCGGCACGTTGTATGAGAGATGTAACCCAGGCAAGTGCCATAGCTGGAAAGGTCAGTTGATTTACGTACATAATAAACTCAGCGATATTACCAGCAGTAATCGTTCCTTTATTGACTTCAATTCCGCCAATATACACCGTTATTATCGTACTAAAACCCACTAAGAATATAATCAACGGAAAGAATATTGCCTGCACTTTTACTAGGTCAAGAGAGCTGTTTCGGTACACATTACTTTCATGCGCAAATTCTGCCATTTTTTGCTCTTCCCTCACATAGGTCTTAATGACTCGTATGCCAGAGAATGTTTCCTGTACAAAAGACGAGAGCTTCGACAGTTGTGCCTGAATCTTAGTACTACGTTTGTTTATTATCCGGTTTACCATTAGAATAATCAACGATATCACAGGTATAGGCAATAGTGCATAGGTTGCCAAAGTAGGATTTACATCATACATAGCATATATGATCATCACAGAGAGCGTTACAGTGTTGATTGCATACATAATTGCTGGGCCAAGATAGTTGCGCACTTGGTTTACATCTTCCGTAGCGCGATTCATTAGGTCACCCGTATTGTTTTTTCGGAAAAAAGAGAAATCCAGCTCTTGGTAGTGGTTGTATATCTCGTTTTTTAGGTCATATTCGATATGCCTAGAGATAAGTATAATCGATTGGCGCATCAAGAAGAGGAATATTCCTCTAAGCAACGCCAGGACGAGGACCACAACCCCGAAAAAAAGCAAACTGCTTCCGAAGACTTGATAGATAAGGCTCTGCCGTTCGAAACCGTCATAAAGCCTGTATAGGTCTATGTTTTCCTTGACTAGGTCAAAAGCTTCCCGTATTACTTTTGCAGGTAATATTCCGAAGTAGTTGGAAATAATAACGAAGATTACACCTGGAATCAGTCTCCATTTGTATTTATAGAAATATTTATTGAGGTAGGATAGTTCTTTCATGTTGTGTCTCTATTACAAATGTAATGGTTTAGGTTTAATATCTTTTGGCTGTTTCTTTCTAATTCGTCATATAATTCTGTAAAAGCGACATATTTCAATAAATCACGGATAAAACAAATTAATTTTTTATTTTTGTGGAGCTTTTTAGAATAGTTTTTGAATTATTTTTTTTGATATGCAAAACGCTTCAGTTTTCGATTTGATGGCTTCTTCAGAACATCAGAATTTGTTTTTTTGCAATGACCCATCGGTCGGCCTGAAGGCCATCATTGCGATTCATGACACGACTTTAGGCCCCGCTATAGGAGGGGTTAGGATGTTGCCTTACGAGTCAGAAGGAGAGGCCGTCGAAGATGCGTTGCGTCTATCGAAAGCTATAACCTACAAATCTTCATTGGCAGGTTTGAACTTAGGAGGAGGATGCGCTGTTATCATTGGTAATAACCGCACCGAAAAATCTGAAGTACTTATGCGTCGCTTTGGTAAATTTGTCAAAGGTTTGAACGGTAACTTTATCGCTTCTATCGATGTCGGTACCACTCAAAAAGATTTAGAATATATCCATGCAGAGACGGATTACGTAGCAGGTCTTCCTACTTCTATGAATGGGGGTGGTGATACTACCGTTTTTGCCGCTCGCGGTGTTTTTTATGGAATCAAAGCTTCTATAAAGGAATTGTATGGTGATGATTCCCTTGCAGGTCGTAAGATTGCGGTACAGGGGGTTGGTTCTGTAGGGGAGCAGTTGGTTTCTATGTTGCGTGCGGAGAATGCGCGGGTTTACGTATCGGATATGACCGAAGAGCGTAAGATGAAAGTCGCGGCCAAATATAAAGCTGAGCCTATTCAATACGCAACAAGTTATGAGTTGGATGTTGATGTGTATGCACCTTGTGCATTAGGAGGTACGGTCAATGTGGATACAGTGCCCAAGATGCGTTGCAAGATTATTGCTGGATCAGCAAATAACCAATTGAAAGATGAGGAGCGTACTATTCAATTGTTGAAAGAGCATAATATCCTTTATACCCCTGATTTTTTAATTAATTCAGGAGCATTAATTAGTTGTTATTCCGAGTTAGAAGGCTATGGTACAGATCGTACAGAGTCTTTGATACGTAATATATATAGCGCTACGCGCCACGTCTTACAGACGTCTCGAGAAGAAGATATCACTACATTCCAAGCTGCCAAACAGTTGGCAGAAAAGCGTATCTCTGATATGGCCAAGCTTAGAAGATAGTGTGTGTTCTTAGAATTTCGTTCTTATAAAATTATCGTTCTTATTACATATGTTAAACAGAAGACACCTTAGAGTTAAGGTATTGCAGACGCTTTACGCGTACAGTTTATCCGAAGATAAACAGGTTAAAGGTTTTGAAAAAGCTCTTTTCAAGAATGTGGAAGAGGTCAATGAGATGTATATCTGGACATTGAACCTATTGGATGAGGTAGCAGAGTATGTGGTTTTGGATCAGGAGAGTCGTGCAGCTAAATTTCTGCCTACCGAACAGGATAAAATCTTAACTGCAAAGTTGAACAGCAACACTTTTATTGAGTCGTTGCGTCAGAATCGGACATATTTAGAGTTGGTTAAAAAGTACAACGTATCTTGGGGATTTGACCCGGAGATTGTTCGTTCTATTTTTGCTCAGCTTAAGGATTCGCCTGCTTATTTAGAGTATCTAGCTTCAACGGATCACAGTATCAATGCAGAAAAAGATATTATCAAATATATCTTCAAGAAAATAATTCTTAAATCCGTAGATATTGAGCAAGTTTTTGAAGATAAATTTATCAACTGGCCAGTGGATAAGGAAGTTCTTCAGGCAATGATTGCCAAGACTTTTAAAAACTTCAGTTCAGAGAACCCTTCGCAGAATAAATTGGCCGATCTTACACCAAGCTGGAATGAAGACGAAGAGTTTATCTCCGAGTTGCTGAAAACATCTATTCGCTATGGTGAAGAGTATCAGGCTCTGATTGCAGCAAAGACGAAGAACTGGGAGGCTGATCGTATTGCCCTAATGGATATTCTATTGATGCGTATGGCGATCAGTGAACTCATAAACTTTCCCTCTATACCGGTGAAGGTAACCATAAACGAATATATTGAACTTTCTAAATCGTTCAGTACATTGAAGAGTAATACTTTTATTAATGGTATTTTAGACAAAATCCTAGCTGATTTAACGAAAGAAGGACGTATTCGGAAAGCAGGTAGGGGATTAAAAGATTAACTTATGATATTTAAAAACACACTTTTGGCTTTTGCTGTTACTGGGTTATTGGTCGGTTGTGGCAATCAAACTGCAACTAATACAGAACAAAATGCGGAGCAACCTGTAGCTTCTTCGGTAGCTGATACAACAGCCTCCAAACAACAGGGCGTTATCGAGTTTGAAGAGTCTGCCTTTGATTTTGGTAAGGTAAAAGAAGGAGCAGTAGTAGAGCACATCTTTAAGTTCAAGAATACAGGAGCAGCTCCGGTTATTTTGTCTCAGGTTTCAGCCTCTTGTGGATGTACTACGCCAGATTTTACCAAAGAGCCGGTTTTACCTGGCAAAGTTGGTGAGATTAAAGTGAGTTTTAATAGTTTAGGGCAGGTCGGTAATCAACAAAAGATTGTGACTGTAAGCTCTAACGCAGAGAATAGAGTGACAACAATTCAAATTAAAGGAATTGTCGAAGAATAGAACAGTAATCAATAACTAAATAAATAATAAAATGATATCAACATTTTTTTTACAAGCTGCAGGTGGTGCAGGCGGAATCATGAGTTTCTTACCAATGATTTTAATCGTTGTTGTATTTTATTTCTTCATGATCAGACCGCAGATGAAAAAGCAGAAAGATCACAAGAAATATATTCAAGAGTTAGATGTTAATTCAAAAGTAGTAACTACTGCAGGGATACATGGACGTATCGTTGAGGTTAGTGAGGCTACTTTTTTGATTGACGTAGGTTCAGGCGTTAAGATGCGTTTTGACAAATCGGCAATCTCTTTAGATGCATCGCGCGCGGCAAATACAGAAGTAAAGAAAGATTAATTTTTCTTGTTGCAAAGAATAAAGGCCATTCATGTTTTGAATGGCTTTTTTTTCGATAATACAACTCATTTTTTCTAAGTTTGTATATAAACAATCAAGGTACTACAAGCTGTGTAGATGAGACTTGGAGGCTTGTTCGAATAGCGTGGAACAAAGAGAGCAAAGTCCTCAGTCGACTACAGAGCGCGTGATAATTATTTACCAATGAAACAAAGGAGAATAAATAAAATACAACGGCGGAAAATTTCCATTTTCATACGTTGCCTTGTTATTTCTTTTGTTGCTTGGTTACTGATTGCTGTTTCCAATAAATACACCTTTACCGTTAAGGCGGGGATTGAGTATGTCAACATACCAGAGAAGCGGGCATTTCACCCTTTACAGTCGGATACGGTCAGTGTACGTATCAAAATGAGCGGTTGGAACGTCCTGATTTCCCGTCTAAACCCTGATACGGCAAATATCCAGGTTGACCTAAGCAGTCTGAGCAGTCGCAATTATATTGTTTTTTCAAATCAGATCGGTTTTATCAATAGGCAGTTCCCTGTAGATAAACAAGTCATTAGCGTAGGGCCGGATACTTTGTATTTTGATTTTTCGAAACAGACTCAGCGCAAGGTACCCGTTCGCGTACCGATGCATATTGCTTTCAAAAAACAATATGGTGTGGTTGGACCTACCCGCACCAGCCCTGAGTATGTAACGATTACAGGACCATTGGAAGATGTAGCAAATATAGAGTTTCTAGAGACGGACAGCGTATTTGGTACGCAGGTGCATACGGATATTAGGACTGTCTCCAATATCAATAGAAAGCAACGTACCAATGTTACCATCTATCCTACTTTTGCAGAGGTGACTATTCCTATTGGTGAATTGACAGAGAAGATTATCGAAATTCCCATAAAAGTGGAAAATGAAGGACGCTACACCTCTGTACGCACTATTCCGAGCAAG